>JAGXRS010000147.1 GCA_018335615.1 Hydrogenophaga sp.
GGACGACGAGCGTCATGTCGTGGCCGCCGTGCAGCTCGCGGCCCGGCTCGGGCTGCCGGTGGTGGCGACCCACCCCGTGCAGTTTCTGGAGCCGGACGACTACGACGCGCACGAGGCCCGGGTGTGTATTTCCGACGGCGAGATCCTCGGCAACAGCCGCCGGGTGCGCCGCTTCACGCGCGAACAGTATTTCAAGAGCGCCGAGCAGATGGTGGCGCTGTTTGCCGACGTGCCCAGCGCCGTGGCCAACACCCTGGAGATCGCCAGACGCTGCAACCTCACGCTGGTGCTGGGCAAGCCGCAGTTGCCGGACTTCCCCACGCCGCTGATCGACGGCGTGCCCATGCCGATGGCCGATTTCTTCCGCCAGTCGTCCTTCGAGGGGCTGGAAGAGCGCCTGGCTCACCTGTACCCCGATGTGGCCAAGCGCGACGCCGAGCGCCCCCGCTACGTGGCGCGGCTGGAATTCGAGATCAACACGATTTTGAACATGGGTTTCCCCGGTTACTTCCTGATCGTGGGCGACTTCATCAAGTGGGCCAAGAACAACGGATGCCCGGTGGGTCCCGGCCGGGGCTCGGGTGCCGGCTCGCTGGTGGCCTACGCGCTGAGCATCACCGACCTCGACCCGCTGCAGTACAACCTGCTGTTCGAGCGTTTCCTGAACCCTGAGCGGGTGTCCATGCCCGACTTCGACATCGATTTCTGCCAGTCCAACCGCGACCGGGTGATCGACTACGTGAAGGACAAGTACGGCAAGGACGCGGTCAGCCAGATCGCCACCTTCGGCACCATGGCGGCGCGTGCGGCCATCCGCGATGTGGGCCGCGTGCTGGATTTTTCCTACGGTTTCTGCGACGGCATTTCCAAGCTGATCCCGAACAAGCCGGGCATGTCGGTCACGCTGCAGTACCCGCCCAACCCGAAGAAGGAGGGCGACAAGAACAACTACGCCATCGAGATGGAGCCGGTGCTGGCCGAGCGCATCAGCAAGGAAGACGACGTCAAGACGCTGATCGAGCTGGCGCAGAAGCTCGAAGGCATGACGCGCAACATCGGCATGCACGCCGGCGGCGTGCTGATCGCACCGGGCAAGCTCACCGACTTCTGCCCGCTCTACGCCCAGCCCGGCAGCGACTCGGCCGTGAGCCAGTACGACAAGGACGACGTGGAGGCCATCGGCCTGGTGAAGTTCGACTTTCTGGGCCTGGCCACGCTGACCATTCTGGAGATCGCCCGCGAGTTCATCGTCAAGCGCCACAAGGGGCAGGAACACTTCCGCTTTGAAGATGTGCCGCTGGACGACGCCCGCACCTACGCGCTGTTCTCGCGCGGGCAGACCGAGGCCGTGTTCCAGTTTGAAAGCCGCGGCATGCAGGGCATGCTGAAAGACGCCAAGCCGAGCCGGCTGGAAGACCTGATCGCCCTGAACGCGCTCTACCGCCCGGGCCCGATGGACCTGATCCCCAGCTTCGTGGCGCGCAAGCACGGGCGCGAGGTGATCGAGTACCCGCACCCGTTGGTGGCCGACATGCTCTCCGAGACCTACGGGATCATGGTCTACCAGGAGCAGGTGATGCAGACCGCGCAGATCCTGGGCGGCTATTCGCTCGGCGGCGCCGACATGTTGCGCCGCGCCATGGGCAAGAAGAAGGCCGAGGAGATGGCCGAGCACCGGGAAATCTTCCGGGCCGGCGCGGCCAAGAACGACATCAGCCAGGAGAAGGCCGACGAGATTTTTGACCTGATGGAGAAGTTCGCGGGCTACGGCTTCAACAAGTCGCACGCCGCCGCGTACTCCCTGCTGGCGTACCACACGGCCTGGCTGAAGGTGCACTACACGGCCGAGTTCTTCTGCGCCAACATGACGGTGGAGATGGACGACACCGACAAGCTGCGCGTGCTCTACGAAGACGCTCTGAAGATGGGCATCACGTTCGAGGCGCCCGATGTCAACCGCGGTTTCCACCGCTTCGAGCCGATCACCGACAAGTCGATCCGCTACGGGCTGGGCGCCATCAAGGGCACCGGACAGCTGGCCATCGAGGCCATCGTGGCCGCGCGTGAGGGACGGGGGGACGGACCCAACGGCGGCGAAGCCGGGCCGTTCAAGAGCCTGTTCGATTTCTGCCGCCGCGTCGACCGCTCGCGTCTGAACAAGCGCACGGTGGAGGCGCTGGTGAAGGCTGGCGCTTTCGACTCGCTGCACCTGAACCGCGCCGAAACCCTGGCCTCGATCAACCGCGCCTTTGACTTCGCCGCCGCCAGCGTCGCCAACGCCAACCAGGGTGGCCTGTTCGACCTGCTGGCCGGCGACGACGACCACGGCTCCAGCACGCAGGAACCCGATCTGGTGCCCACCACGCCCTGGGGCGTGAAGGAGCAGCTCACGCACGAGAAGACGGCGATGGGCTTCTACTTCTCGGGCCACCTGTTCGACGAGGTGCAGCGCGAGGTGCGCCGCTTCGCCCGCACCGCGCTGGAAGACGTGAAGGAAAGCCGCGACCCGGTGATCCTGGCCGGCATCGTGACGGACTTTCGTGTCATCAACGGCCAGCGCGGCAAGCTCGCGCTGTTCAAGATCGACGACAAGAGCGGCGTGCTGGAAGTGAGCGCCGACGAGAACCTGATCAACCAGCACCGCAACCTGCTGAAGGACGACGAACTCATCATCGTGCAGGCGCTGGCCCAGCCCGACCGCTTCTCGGGCGGCCTGCGCCTGAAGATCCAGCAGATCTGGGACCTGGCCTCGGCCCGCTGCCGCTTCGGCAAGTACCTGCGCGTGGCGGTGAACGGTCACGCCCCCGCCGTGGCCGAGTTGGTGCGCGAGTTTCCGCCGAAGCGCGAACTCACCGAGCAGGGCGAACTGGTGCGCGGTCTGCCGGTGCGCCTGTCGCTGTTGCGCCCCGGCGCGCATTGCGAATTACAGCTGGATGATCGCGCGCTGTTTTTCCCTACCGATGCCGCGCTCGCGAGCTGGATGGCGCAGGCGCATGAGCGGCGGGCGGAGATTGTGTTCGACTGATCTCCGCATGTGCCGCATGTGCCGCATGTGCCGCATGTGCCGCCTGGGTCCGCCAACACGCGGTGCGCCAATAGGCCGGTGACGCGTGACCCTCAGGCCGATGTGGCCTGGGGTGCTGCGGCGCGCAGCATGCCGCGGGTTTCGATGAACTGCACCACCTCGTCCAGCCCGGTGAGCGTTTTCAGGTTGGTCATCACCCAGGGGCGGCGGGCGGTGTCGGGGCGCATGCGGGCGGTGTCGGCCTTCATCACCTCCAGGTCGGCACCGACGTGGGGAGCGAGGTCGGTCTTGTTGATGACGAAGAGGTCGCTCTTGGTGATGCCAGGGCCGCCTTTGCGCGGGATTTTTTCGCCCGCGGCCACGTCGATGACGTAGATGGTGAGGTCGCTCAGTTCCGGGCTGAAGGTGGCGGCGAGGTTGTCGCCACCGCTTTCCACGAACACGATGTCGGCGTTCGGGTGCTCGCCCAGCATGCGGTCGATGGCCTCCAGGTTGATGGAGCAGTCTTCGCGGATGGCGGTGTGCGGGCAGCCGCCGGTTTCCACGCCCATGATGCGATCGGCCGGCAGCGCGCCGCTGACGGTGAGCAGGCGCTGGTCTTCCTTGGTGTAGATGTCGTTGGTGATGGCGATCAGGTCGTACTGCTCGCGCATGGCCTTGCAGAGCATTTCGAGCAGCGTGGTCTTGCCGGAGCCGACGGGGCCGCCGATGCCCACGCGCAGAGGGGGCAGGTGCTTGGTGCGGCCGGGGATGTGGTGAAGGGCGGTCATGCGTCTGTCGGTGTGAGGGCTTCGACAAGCTCAGCCCGAACGGTTGGAAGGAGGGTGAGGGCTTCGACAGGCTCAGCCCGAACGGAGCGGCGTGGCGAAAAAGGCGGGCGTCACGATCGGAACAGGCGCGAATACTGGGTTTCGTGGCGGGCCGAGTGGATGGCCAGCAGGGGCGTGAAGGCCTGGCGTTCGTCGTCTGGCAGCGC
>JAGXRS010000148.1 GCA_018335615.1 Hydrogenophaga sp.
GCCTGCAGCACGGTGGCCAGCTTGGCGGCCACCACGTCGGCGTTGATGTTGTAGCTCTCGTTGTGCTCGCCGAAACCGATCGGGCTGACGACGGGAATGAACTGGTCGTCCTGCAGCGCCTTCACCACCGCCGGATCGATGGAGACGATGTCGCCCACCTGGCCGACGTCGTGCTCCACATCCGGGTTCGCCTGGTCGGCCAGGCGCAGCTTCTGCGCGCGGATCATGGCGCCATCGCGCCCGGTCAGGCCCACGGCCTTGCCACCGGCGGCGTTGATCAGGCCCACGATGTCCTGCTGCACCTCGCCGCCGAGCACCCATTCCACCACTTCCATGGTTTCGGCGTCGGTCACGCGCATGCCCTGGATGAACTGGCCTTTCTTGCCCAGGCGCTGCAGCAGCGTCTCGATCTGCGGGCCGCCACCGTGCACCACCACCGGGTTGATGCCGACCAGCTTGAGCAGCACCACGTCTTCGGCAAAGTCCTGCTGCAGCGCCGGGTCGGTCATGGCGTTGCCGCCGTACTTGATGACCATGGTCTTGCCGTGGTACTTGCGGATGTAGGGCAGCGCCTGGGCCAGGATCTCGGCTTTTTCGCGGGGCTGGATGGCGGAAAGGTCGGTGGGGGTGTGGGTCATGGCGGCGATGTCCTTTGCTGGCGACGGGCTTGTTGGCTGGATTTTAGGCGCCGCGCCAGGGTGCGGCCCGCTGGGGCGGGCCCCAGGCCGGCCCCCTGCGCGCCACGAGCGCGCCTGTCCGGTGTGGCGGTAGGCTGGCCTCCCTAAACAGGGCACCGTTGCCCACCGTACATTGCCGGCTGGAGAGCCCCCGCGCCGCCGTTCACCCCCGTTTCCCTCCATTCCCCCTTCACGGAGTGTTCCCATGACCCGGAAAACCCAGCAACCCGGTGAGACACCAGCCCCCACCGCCCCCCTGTCGGACACCATCAAGGACTCGGCCCAGCAAATCTGGCTGGCCGGCCTGGGCGCCTTCGCCCAGGCACAGGCCGAAGGCGGCAAGGCCTTCGAACTGCTGGTCAAAGAAGGGCTGTCGATGCAGCGCAAGACGCAGCTGGCGGCCGAGGAACGCCTGGCCGAAGCCACCAGCCGCGTGAGCCACCTGGCCACCGACATCACGGCGAAGGCCACGGGCCAGTGGGACAAGCTGGAGAACATTTTTGAAGACCGTGTGGCCAAGGCGCTCAAACGCCTGAACGTGCCATCGGCCCAGGAAGTGGCCGCGCTGGCCGAACGCGTCGAGGCACTCGACCGCCAGGTGCTCGCCCTGCGCCGGCCGGCGCGTGCCGCCCGCACACCCGCGAATGCCGCGGCCCGGCCGGGCGCGAAGGCGGCGCGGCGAACGGTCGGCGAAGGCAGCGCCTCCGCGTCCGGGGCGCCCGCCCAGCGGGCGCCCCGCAAGAAAGCCCCCGGATCCTGAGGCGCCGCCTGCCCACCCGACAGGCCACCCTGCCCAGAGGCCAACAGGTCGCTGTGGCGCGCCAACCGCCATGCTGCACCGCAGCATCGCCACCCGGGCCGCCGAGGTCTACACTCAAACGATGGCTTTCGTCTCGCCCTCCTCCTGCCCGCCCCGCCAGCGTCCTCGCGTGGCGCCAGGCGTGCGGGGCCATGGGGAGGCGGTGGCTCGCTGTCCGGTTGGCTGCCCGGTGCGATGAACCAGATCCATGGCGAAAAAAGCCCCCCGTCGCACCGCCGAGCGCATTCTGGAGGTGACGCTGGAGCTGTTCAACCGCTTCGGCGAGCCCAACGTGTCCACCACACTGATCTCGGCCGAACTCGGGATCAGCCCGGGCAACCTGTACTACCACTACCCGGCGAAGGACGAGCTGATCAATTCGCTGTTCGAACGTTACGAGCGGACACTGCGCGAGCTGCTCAGCGCCAGCGACGGCGTGCACAACGTGGAAGACGCCTGGTTTTTCATGCATTCGCTGTTCGAGGCGATCTGGGCACACCGTTTCCTCTACCGGGACCTGAACGATCTGCTGTCCAAGAACCGCCTGCTGGAAACCCGCTTCCAGGAGGTACTGAAGCACAAGGCCCGGGCCATCCGCACCCTGCTGGCCAGCATGGGCCACAGCGGCGCGGTGACCATCGACGCCCGCGAACTGGAGCCCACCGCCAACTGCATGGTGGTGGTGCTCACCTACTGGCTGAGCTTCGAATACGTGCGCGACCCGCGCCACGCACTGGAACCCGACCACGCCCAGCACGCGCTGATGCGGGGCGCCCACCACGTGCTCAACCTGCTCGCCCCTTATCTGGAGCGTGGCCAGCGGCTGCACCTGATGCAGCTGACCGCCGCCTACCAGTTGCCCCGCTGATCGACCCCGCATGAGCCCCTGGCGACCTTTTGAACACGCAGCTGCCCCGCACCACGACGCGCACAGCCTGACCCGGCAGTGGACAGCGTTGCACCGCGGAGACGCCGAGCCGCTGCCCCAGGACCCGGCACTTCTGGAAGCCTGGGTGCTGTACCACAACGGCGCGTTCGATCAGGCGCGCCTGGCCGGCATGGCGCTGGGCTGGCCGGGCGCGGCGGTGGTGCTCAAATCCACCTGCGTGTACGCCGTCTACCTGGAGCCCAGAGAGAGCACACGCCTGGCGCTGCTGAAGGAAGCGGCCGATTACGCGGTGGCACACCAGCAGCACCAGCCCGACTGCCCGGCCGCCTGGTACGGGCAGGCCTATGCCCTCGGTCGGTTCAGCCAGGGCATCAGTGTGGCCAAGGCCTTGACACAGGGACTGGGGCAGCGCATCCAGGCGGCGCTGCGAAGAACCATGGAACTGCGGCCCCACCACGCGGATGCGCACCTCGCGCTGGCCATGTTCCACGCCGAGGTGATCGACAAAGTGGGCACCCTGATCGGTGGCCTGACCCACGGCGCCAGCAAGCGCGAGGCGCTGGCGCTCTTCGAACAGGCGCTGCAGCTCAACCCCGACGCCGCCATCCCGCTCAACGAGTACGCCAATGGCCTGCTCATGCTGGAAGGCGAGGCCAGCCTGGCGAAGGTGACGGCGCTGCAGGAGCGGGTGGCCGCGCTCGCGCCGCGTGACGCGATGGAGTGCCTGTACCTCGACGCTGCGCGTCTGGCACCGGACGAATGATCCCGCGCAGCACCGGTGCGCGGTGTTCACGGTGCAGAGGCCGCCCGCGCCTCCCGCCCGCACCCGCAGGAAAGAGCGCGTTCCGCCGGCTGATCACCCGGGCGCGTGTGCGCCCGCCCGTGCCAGCCATTGCTCGGCCAGTCGCACCCACAGGGTGGCGCCCAGCGGAATCAGCTCGTCGTTGAAATCGTAGCTGGGGTTGTGCAGCGTGCAGGGCCCGCCGCCATGGCCCATCTCGCGGTGCGTGCCGTCGCCGTTGGCAATGAACACGTAGCTGCCGGGCCGCGCCTGCAGCAGGTAGGAAAAATCTTCTGCGCCCATGGTGGGCTCCTGGTCCAGCACCCGCTCGGGCCCCACGATCTCGGCCATCACGCCGCGCACGAAGGCCGTCTCGGCGGGGTGGTTGATGGTGGGCGGGTAATTGCGCTTGAAGCGGAATTCGCAGGTGGCGCCGAAGGCCGCACAGGTGTGCTCGGCGATCTCGCGCATGCGGCGCTCGATCAGGTCGAGCACCTCGAAGGTGAAGGTGCGCACCGTGCCCTGGATCACGCAGCTGTCGGGCACCACGTTGGTGGCCTCGCCGGTGTGGATCATGGTCACCGAGATCACGCCGGCGTCCACCGGCTTCTTGTTGCGCGTGATGATGGTCTGGAAGGCCTGCACCATCTGGCAGGCCACCGGCACCGGGTCGATGCCGTTGTGCGGCAGCGCCGCATGCGAACCCTTGCCCCGGATGG
>JAGXRS010000149.1 GCA_018335615.1 Hydrogenophaga sp.
GGGGGCGGGATCACCGGCTCGGCGTCCAGCACCTCCAGCGGCTCGGTAGCCCGCAGGCGCTGCAGCGCGGTGAGGGCAAAGTGGGCGAACCACAGCGAGGCGAATGCAAACACCAGGGTGTAGATCCAGATGGCCACCGGCACCAGCAGGGGCGCCAGCGCGATGAACATGGCGCCCGAGGCCCAGAGCAGCGTGGGTGCCGCGCCCAGGTAGCCGCTGAGAATGCCCATCACCAGCAGGGTGCCGCGGTGCCGATGCAGGATGAGCTGGCGCTCTTCCCGGGTGGCGTGGGTGGCCAGGGCGTCGAAGGCGAACACGCGGTAGGTGAGCCAGCCCCAGATCAGCGGCGGCAAGATCAGCACCAGGGGCGGAATCAACCACAGCGGCATCGACAGCACCAGCGCCACCACGGCCAGCAGGGTGGAGCCGAGCGACCACAGCAGGCCCACCGCCCACGAACCGCCATGGCGGCGTTCCAGCAACGGATAGCGGCGCTGACCCACCAGCTCCACCATGGCCGGCGTCATGAACAGGGCCACCAGCAGCAGGCACAGCATCACGATCAGGGGCGTGGCGAGCACCAGCACCAGCAAGGGGGCGAACACGGTGCGCAGCGAACCCAGCCCCAGCCGGTCGAGCCAACCCAGGAAGGCCTGCACCAGCTCGTAGTCTTCCAGCCAGGCGGCCACGGACGCCACCGCGCCTTCCCAGAAGAAATAGCCCAGGCCGAACGAGAGCAGCACCATCACGACCAGCGGCAGAAAGGACAGCGCGATCACGCGTGGGTGCATGCAGTACGCCACGGCGCGCCACAACGAATCCAGCATCAGGTTCATGCTGCAAGAATACAGGGATTCCATGGCGGCACAGGTGCCGCAGGCGCGAGGAGACGGCATGACAAGCGTTGAGATTGAAGGGGTTCGGCTGGAAGTGCAGCCCATTGCGGGGCCCGGCACGCGCGCCCCGCTGGTGTTCCTGCACGAAGGGCTCGGTAGTGTGGCCATGTGGTCGCAGCGCGGGCGCCACTGGCCGGCCGAGCTGTGTGCCGCGACCGGGCGGGCCGGGTGGGTGTATTCGCGCCGGGGCTACGGCCAGTCGGACCCGATTCCCGACGGGCGCGGACCATCGAGGGATCAGGGAACGTGGTCCACCGGGCGGCACCGGCCCGACTACATGCACCGGGAGGCCTGGCAGGTGCTGCCCACTCTGCTGGCGCAACTCGGTGTGCAGCGCCCGGTACTGGTGGGCCACTCGGACGGCGCCACCATCGCCCTGCTGCATGCCAGCCAGCGGCCGGTGGCGGCGTGTGTGGCCATCGCCCCGCACCTGGTGGTGGAAGACGTGGCGCTGCGCGCCATCGAACAGGCGCGGCAGCTCTACCTGGACACCACGACGCCCCCGGGGCTGCGCGGGCGGCTCCAGCGCTACCACGCCGACGTGGACAACGCATTCTGGCAATGGAACGACGTGTGGCTCAGCGAAGCCTTCCAGGCATTCGACATCCGCGCCGAGTGCACAGAGATCACGGCGCCGGTGCTGGCGATACAGGGCGAACAGGACGAATACGGCACGCTCTTGCAGCTGGAGGAACTGCACCGCACGGTGCCGCACGCCCAGCTCTGCGCCCTGCCCGCCTGCGGCCACAGCCCGCACCGCGACCAGCCCGACGCGTTGACGGCGGCGGTCCGCGCGTTTCTGGCCGATGTGGCGTGAAAGCCTCCGGCTGCGTCACCTCTGTTCTGACGGGCTGCGCCCGTTCGGGCTGACCGTGCCCATTCGGGCGGCCCCCCGTTTGGGCGCCTCCTCCGTTCGGGCTGAGCTTGTCGAAGCCCCGCACCGAACCCGCCGCCAACGCCTCAGCGCACCGGCACCTTCTGCGTGAGCGAGGCCACCTCGTCGGCCGTCAGCCAGCGCCACTGACCCGGCAACAGGTCCGCCGGTAGCGCCATCGTGCCGATGGCCGAACGGTGCAAGCCCTCCACCCGGTTGCTCACCGCCGCCACCATGCGCTTGACCTGGTGGTACTTGCCCTCCGTGAGGGTGAGGCGCAGGTGGTGCTCGCCCACCGCTTCGCACGCGGCGGCGCGCACCGGCTTCGGGTCGTCTTCCAGCACCACGCCTTCGAGCAGGCGGGCCACCTGGCGATCGTCCAGCGGGTGCTTCACCTGCACCTCGTAGACCTTGGGCACGTGGTGGCGCGGCGAGGTCATGCGGTGGATGAACTTGCCGTCGTCGGACAGCAGCAGCAGCCCCGTGGTGTCCTGGTCCAGCCGACCCACGGCCTGCACGCCGGCGGCGGCGCCGCCGCCGCGGTTGCGCAGCGGTCCGGGCAGCAGGGTGTAGATGCTGGGATAGGTGCTGGGCTTCTGCGAACACTCGTGGCCCGCCGGCTTGTGCAGCATCAGGTAGGCCTGGGCGTGGTACTGCCATGTTTCGCCCTGCACCCGGAACGACAGACCCTCCGGTTGAATCAACTGTGTGGGGTCGGTGGAGGTTTCTGCGTCGGGCCCGACCTGTACCAGTCCCTGCTGGATCAACCCGCAGCAAATGCGGCGCGTGCCAAAGCCCTGTGAAAAAAGAATGTCCTGCAACTGCATCATGATCTTCGCATTGTCGCCGCTGCCCGGGCTCTCCTGGCCGCCCCTGCGGCTTCGGCGACAATCCGCAGCACCCATTTCACGCCAGCTCCCCTCGCCGCGCACCGCCCACGGATGAAAGCCAAGCTCAAGCAACTCCTGCCTTCGCGCGAGTCCCTCCACAACAACCGCTGGCTGAAGTGGATGGGGCCGGTGCTCCACCATCCCAGGCTGTGGCATTTCAGCCGCAAGGGCATTGCGCTGGGCATGGCACTGGGCATTTTCTTTGGGCTGCTGATCCCGGTGGCGCAGATCCCGTTCTCGGCTTCGGTGGCGGTGCTGCTGCGGGCCAACCTTCCGATGGCCGTGGCCAGCACGCTGGTGACCAACCCCGTGACGTTCGGGCCGGTGTACTACGGTGCTTACCGGCTCGGGGAATTCGTTCTGGGCAAGCGCGCCGTGAGCGACCGCCAGGCGGTCATCATCCTGGAGAAGGTGGAGCCGGCCACCGATGTCTCGCGCGACTGGCGCCAGCGCATGCTGGTCTGGTTCGACTACCTGCGCACCGTCGGCAAGCCGCTGGCCCTGGGCCTGGCCATCGTGGCCACCCTCAGCGGCATCGCGGTCTATTTCCTCATCAACGCGCTGTGGGTACTCAAGACCCGCTGGTCACGGCGGCGGCGCCTGCGCGCCCGGGCTGATCGCGCCGACGCCGAGACCTGAGATGGTGCAAGGCGGTCGCCCATGACCGCCGTCACCCCGACAGGCACCCGCTCCGAGTGCCCCTTGACTGGAAGCGTGGCGCGTGCGCGCTCAGGTCGTGGTGCGGGGGGGTGTATCGGACAACAGGCAGGCCTCCACCACCTGCAGATCGTTGTCTTTGGCGAAATTCATGCAGAAATCCCAGGCCATCGGCTCTTCTTCGCGCAGATCAACGTGGACCACCACGCACTTGATGCCGTTGATGGTGTTGGGCACGCACCAGGGCGAGTAGCTCAGGTGGCTGCCCGGGTGGGCGCCACCCGGACGAAACTGGCTCATGACTCCCGCCAGGCGTTCGGCCCAGTCGCTGGGGCGAAAGGTGCGGCCACTGCGCGTGACGCCCTGGATGAACACTTGTTTGGCGGTGGGTGAAACCATCGGGGTAGCCTTCGGGTGGAGGGCCCTGGGAGGGACGTGAAACCATTGCCTCGGCGAGGATCGCTCGCGGGGAAACAGCGTGGGGTATTGTATCTTATATAAGACTTGCGCCAAGGGATAACCCGTACCCCACACGGACACTTCCGTGGCTCGATGCCACATGGGTCGCATGTGCACCGGGCCACGGTTGCGCCAGCGCATACCCCTAAAATCGCTTTTCAACGGCTCAACCCTCGTTGAGCCGCTTCTTTTTTGGCCTTTGTCCACCGGAGTCCCGCATGACCGCTGCCTCGCCTCTCGCCGCTGCCTCGCCCCACGTGATGAACACCTACGGTCGCCTGCCGATCGCCATGTCTCACGGCCGAGGCTGCCGCGTCTGGGACGTGAATGGCAAGGAATACCTGGACGCACTGGCGGGCATCGCCGTGAACACGCTCGGCCACGGCCACCCGAAGCTGGTGCCGGCGCTGCAGGACCAGGTGGCCAAGATGATCCACTGCTGCAACTACTACCATGTGCCCGACCAGGAGCGCCTGGCACAGATGCTGGTGGAGCGCTCGGGCCTCACCAACGTGTTCTTCTGCAGCACCGGCCTGGAAGCCAACGAGGCCGCCCTGAAGCTGGCGCGCAAGTTCGGCCACGACAAGGGCATCGAGCGCCCCGAAATCGTGGTCTATGAAAAGGCCTTTCATGGCCGCAGCATCGCCACGCTCTCGGCCACGGGCAACCCCAAGATCCAGGCCGGCTTTGGCCCGCTGGTGGAGGGTTTCATCCGCGTGCCGGTGAACGACATCGACGCGCTCAAGGCCGCCACCGCCGGCAACCCGAACGTGGTGGCGGTCTTCTTTGAAGCGATCCAGGGCGAAGGCGGCGTGAACCCGATGACGGTGGGCTACATGCAGGACCTGCGCGCCCTGTGTGACGCGCAGGACTGGCTGCTCATGATCGACGAGGTGCAGTGCGGCATGGGCCGCACCGGCAAGTGGTTTGCACACCAGTGGGCGGGCATCCAGCCCGACGTGATGCCGCTGGCCAAGGGTCTGGGGTCTGGCGTGCCCATCGGCGCGGTGGTGGCCGGCCCGAAAGCCGCGGCCATTTTCCAGCCCGGCAACCACGGCACCACCTTCGGCGGCAACCCGCTGGCCATGCGCGCCGGTGTGGAAACCATCCG
>JAGXRS010000150.1 GCA_018335615.1 Hydrogenophaga sp.
ATCCGCTCGTCGCCGCGTACCCCGCCCACCCCCGCGCCCGCAGCTCACACGCCGGGCAGCTGCCGCAGCCATAGCCCCAGTCGTGCCGGTGTTCGCGGTCGCCCAGGTAGCAGGTGTGGGTGTGTTCCACGATCAGGTCCACCAGCGCCTGCCCGCCGCCGGGCTCTCCTGAGGCGTCGCCCAGGTCGTGCGCCATGCGCCAGGTGGCGGCCTTGTCGATCCACATGAGCGGGGTGTCGATGAGGAAGCGGTGGTCCATGCCCAGGCTCAGGGCCACCTGCAACGCTTTCATGGTGTCGTCGCGGCAGTCGGGATAGCCCGAGAAGTCGGTCTCGCAGACACCGGTGACGATGACCTGGATGCCGCGGCGGTAGGCCAGTGCCGCGGCCAGCGTGAGGAACAGCAGGTTGCGCCCGGGCACGAAGGTGTTGGGCAGGCCGCTGGCTTCCATGCGGAAGGCCATGTCGCGGGTGAGCGAGGTCTCGCTGACGGTGCCGAGCACGGCCAGGTCGAGCAGGTGGTCTTCGCCCAGCCGACCGGCCCAGGCGGGGAACCGTTCACGCAGCTGCTGCAGCACCACCAGGCGCGCCTGCAGCTCGACGCTGTGGCGCTGGCCGTAGTCAAACCCGAGGGTTTCCACGCGCGGGTAGCGCGCCAGCGCGTGGGCCAGGCAGGTGGTGGAGTCCTGCCCGCCCGAAAACAGCACCAGGGCGCTGGTGTGGTGGGCGGCAGGCAGCGGTGGGTGCGAAGGGATCGTGGCCATGCGCGCGATGGTAGCGCGTGGCCTGCCGCCCGAAAATGGCCCCGAGACCGGTCAGAGGCCGCGCATGGAGCGCTTGCCGGTGTAATCGCGGCTGGTGGCCAGCATGCGGATGAGCGCGCGGTTGGCGTGTTCCAGGCTGATGCCGTGGTCGGCACAGACGGCGGGCAGGCGGTGCAGCGCCTCGGGTTCGCCCTGCACGCGGGCCACGTCCAGCAGCGGGTGGTAGGGGCCGTCCTGGCGCAGGATGGCATCCAGCACCCGTGCCGACATGGGCAGGCGCTTGAGCAGGTCGGCCAGGGGTTGCGACATGAAGCGGTCGAGCTGGGCGAACAGGGCCGTGGTGTAGACCTCGGCGCGCAGGTTGTCCTCGCTGCCCGACTCCAGCAGGTGCTGGGCCAGGCGCGAGCGCATGACCATGGCGTAGCGCACGGGGTGCAGGTCGGGCTCGCTCTGGCTGCCGGGCAGCTGTTCGTGCAGCCAGCGGGCGAGCGCGGTGAAGCCGATCATCATGAGCGCGTGGCGCAGGGAGTCGATCTCGCGGCGCAGGCCGTAGGCGGCCGAGTTCACCAGCAGCAGCAGGCGGTAGACCAGCACGGGATCTTGCCGCACCAGACGCTCCAGGTGTTCGAGCGAGGTTTCGTCGTCGATGGCCTGCAGGATCTGCCGGATCACGCCGGCATCGCTGGCCAGCGGCTGGTGGCGGTGGGCGTGCAGCACGTCGTCGTCGGGCCAGCCCAGCAGGCCCCAGGCGCCGGCGTCATCCAGGCAGTGGGCGGCCAGCTGGCGGTCGCACACGCCTTGCAGCAGCAGGCCGGGCTGCAGGGGGCCGGGCACGTCTTGGCGGCGGGCCATCAGCTCCAGCGCGTCGCCCGGGCTGAGCTGCACCAGGCTGCGCACGTCGAGCGGGGCCCCCACGTCGCGGCGCACGGCGGCCAGCGGTGCGTGGCGCAGCAGCACATGGCCGCGCCGCATGGCCTGGCTCATCTGGGTCAGCGCACCGGGATCGTGGAACAGGGCTTCGGGCACTTCCAGCCAGGTGTTGTGCACGGGCGGGCAATCCAGCGCCTGACGCAGCAGGGGCAGGTGGTCCACCGACAACATGAGCACGGGGGCGGCAGCGGGCCAGTCGCTGCCCAGCAGCTTCAGCAGGTGGGCGGCGTCCAGCGCGTCGGGCTGCGTGGTCAGCACGCGCAAACGCACGGCGGCGAGCTGGCGTTCGCGGTTCCACACTGGCTGGTAACCCAGGGCGATGCTGTCGAGAACGGTGTGGCTCATGGCGATGGGGGCTCGTGACCGCAGATGCGTGGCGTGTTGGAAAGCGACTCAGGCGACGAACTGGAACAGCGAGAGGCGGCGCACCTGGGCGTAGGACTTCATGGCCGCCTCCAGGCCGACCTGCTGGGTCTGGAAGTCGGAGATGCCCCGCACCAGGTCCAGGTCTTCCAGCCGGGAGCGCTCGATTTCATGAGAGGTGGACTGGTCGTTGAGCATGCTGCCGAGCGAATCGGCACGGTTGAGCCATTCGCCGGCGCGGGCGCGCGCCAGCAGCACGCGGTCGTGCCCGGCGTCGAGCTCGACCATGGCACGGGCGATCTGCTGGGTCTGCTGGGCGCTGCGACCGGGGCCGGTGGTGCGCAGCGCGTCGATGGCGTCTTGAACGACTTTGAACAGGTCGGTGGGGCTGCTGGACACCGGGTTCACCGCCAGACTGTCGCCAGGGTTGGGCTGGCCCACGAGGCGCAATGACATGCCGTCGAATTGAATCGCCTTGCCGGCTTCATAGGGCACGTCCACCTGGTTGAGCAGCGGATTGCGGGAGGCGTCGCTCAGGTTGGTGACGCTGTAGCGCAGGACGCCGCTGGCATCCGAAAAACTGATCTCGTAGCGGTGACCGGTCAGCGCGGAATGGTCGGTCACCTCGCCCATGTCGGTGCGCAAGCCGCCGGTGTTCCCCGCGTTCAGGTCGAGCCGGAACTGGCCGTTGCCCTGGGGAATGCGCATCCAGATGGCGTCACCGTCGAAGGACTGCGGCAAGGCGGTGGTGCCTGCGGCGGCCTGCCCGCGCTGGCCGCTGAACTGCACGCCGGTACCGGTGGGCCCGTACACGTCGACAAAAGGCGTGGCCGAGCCGCCGAGCCCGCCGAAGAGGGTGCGGCCCGCGTTGTCCTGCCGGTTGGCCACGTTGATCAGCTGCTCCCGCAGGCCTTCGAGCTGGCGCGCGACATCTTCGCGCTCGCCAGGACCGAAAGCCCCGTTGCCGGCACTCACCATCAGCTCGCGCACGCGCTGGATCAGCTCGCCCGACTCGGCCAGCCCGCTCTCGGCCTGCTGGAGGCTGGCGCGCGAGTTCTCCAGGGCGCGCAGATCGGACTGGGTGCGACTGAGGCGGTTGCCGGCGGTTTCGGCCAGGGTGGCGGCCACCGGATCGTCGCTGGCCTTGAGCACGCGCTTGCCGGTGCCCAGGCGCTCCTGCAGCGCGCTGAGGTCGGCCTGGCGCTTGGCCAGGTGGTTGATGGTGGTGTCGAAACTGTTGGCGGTGCTGATTCGCATGGCGAGAAACTCCCTTGGTGGTGTCAGCGACCCACGGTCTGCATCAGGGTGTCGAAGGTGCTCTGGGCCACCTGCAGGTACTTGGCCGCGGCCTGGTAGGACTGCTGGTACTGCAACAGGCGGGCGGCCTCTTCGTCCAGGTTGACCCCGGCGACGCCGGCCCGCGCGCCCTCGGCCGCACTGGCCACCTGCGCAGAGAAGCCGGCCGCGAACTGCGCGCCTTGTACCCGGGTGCCGACATCGGCAAACAGGCTCACGTAACCGTCGGCCAGCGACACGCCTTCGTAGGT
The DNA here is from genome assembly GCA_018335615.1 of Hydrogenophaga sp. Taxonomy (GTDB): domain Bacteria; phylum Pseudomonadota; class Gammaproteobacteria; order Burkholderiales; family Burkholderiaceae_C; genus Hydrogenophaga. The sequence goes on from JAGXRS010000150.1 coordinate 3,604, forward strand.
GGGCCGGTCGCGCAGCGCCAGGAGGGCGGCGGCGTTGCCGGCGTTCTGCGTGGCGGAGCCGGGCGCGGCCGGGCGCACCTCGAAGCTGTCACCCGGGCTGGGGTGACCGCGCAGCGTCAGGCTCCAGCCATTGGCCACGATGGGCTGGCCCGGGGTGAAGGGCGTGCCGGGCAGCACGCCGTCGATGGTGTAGCTGCCGTCGCTCTGGAACGCCACCTGCACCGGGGCGGAAGAGGCGGCCGCCCCGGACACGGCGTAAAGGCTTTCGACGCTCAGGCCCGGCTGGTTGGCCGCCCCGGGCACCACCACCACCGGGCTGGCGGCGGCCAGGCGGTCGGGCGATCCGATGGCCAGCTGCAAGCCACGCGCAGCCGCCTCGAAGGGCCGCACCGTGAAGCGGTCGCCGTCGTGGCCACCCGCACCGAGGCTGAACGACAGACCGTCGAAGACCAGGCTGGCGGGCACGGGCGACTGGAGTCCGGATGGCTGGCCGTCGCTCAGGCGCACCACGCTCACGCCGCCGCCCTCGAAGCGGACTTCGTAGTCCGAGGCCATCAGGGCCTGGGGGTCCGCCACGCTGGTGCTCACCGTGGCGCTGCCGGTGTTGCCGGGGGCCGCCCTGCCCTGTGCCGCCGCGGGTGGCACGAAAAACGCCTGGCCCGCCACACCCTGCAGATC
>JAGXRS010000151.1 GCA_018335615.1 Hydrogenophaga sp.
CTGGTAGCCGCGCTCGCCGTGGATCTCGTCGGAGACGATGTGCAGGTCGAAGAACTCGACCTCCTCGTCGCTGAAGCCGTACTTCTCGCGCAGCGTGGGGGTCTGCTTGCGGTAGATCGAGGGGACCTGAGATTCCAGGCCCACGACCAGGCCGGCCACCGCCACCACCGGGTCCTCGCGCATGGCCACGGCGTAGCACCAGCTCTGCAGCGCGCGCGTGGTGGGCGACATGTTGTCGGGGTCGGTCACACGCTCGCGCGTGGTGCCGCAGGCCTCAGCGAAGCGGATCAGCAGATCGGTGTGGCGGTCCCCGCCGATCTCTTCCTCGTACATGTTGGCCAGCAGGAAGTCCTTGGCTTCGGTCATGTGGTCGGGGGTGCGGGCGTAGAGGTAGGCCAGGTAGTCGGCAAAGGGGCCCACGTAGTGGTAGTGGTTCTCGGCCCAGCGCGCCAGGTGCTCGCGGCTGAGGCTGCCCTCGGCCCAGGCCAGGCTGAAGGGGGATTTGTTGGCGCTCTTGCCTTGAATGGCGTTCTCCAGGGCGCTGCGCAGTTCGTCTCGGTTCATCAGGCTTGGCATGGGATCTCCTTGAAGGGAATGCAGAGAGAGAAAGGGTTCGGGCGCTTCAGGCTGCATCGGTAGCGGCCGTCAACACGGTATACAATATACAGCAATCGACGCAACGTCAACCGGCAAATTCAAACAATCTGTGACGACGGACGGGGCAACCCGCCATGGCACCGCAGCAACACTCCTTGCAAGACGCCATACTTGACCTCATCGCAAAATCTGGTATACAGTATACCTAAACGCTTTAAAGTGCTTTCAAGTTCCACCCAACCGCGAGATTTCCCATGCCTGTCGTCACCCTTCACAAGCACGGTCAAACGTTCCAGGACGAGGTCAAGCCCAACACCAATCTGGTGGTGCGGGCGGGCATCAAGCAGTTTCCTTATCCGAACCTTCAATACGAATGCGGAATGGGCAAGTGCGCCAAATGCGCCACGCGGGTGATCTCCGGCGCGGAGCACCTGCCGCCACCGAACTGGAAAGAGAAAAAGCAGCTGGGCGAGCGGCTGAACGATGGCTACCGGCTCACCTGTCAGCTCTGGCTGGACCACGATATCGAGCTGTCCCAGGACTGAGCACCTTCCGCCAGACGGGCACTTTCGCCTTTTTTAGACCCCTTCATCACCTGGGAGCCGAACCGCCATGTACGTGATCCTGACCACCAAGCCCGGCCAATTCAGAACGGAATTCGGGCCTGAACTGACGCCTGTCGAGGCCTATGACTACGTCTTCTACGGGCGAACCCGTGCACGCTTTCTGATTGCCGAAATCAGCGGCGACACCCGCGTGCGCATCATTGATGAAACCGAGCCGGTCACGGTCAACAGCGTGCCGTCCAAGTTCCTCGAGAAATTCCGCGAAATCGAGGGCGCACGCCGCGAACTGCGCCACCTCTGCGCCTTCGGCGACATGGACACCACGCTGGTGGCACGCGACGTGGCCGACTTCCACCGCCCCGTGACGGAGGCCGCATGATCCACGTCACCTTCATCACGAACGACAACAAGCAGGTCGAGGCGCCAGACAACAGCAACCTGCTGCGCGTGTCCTTGCGCGAGAAAGGCGGCATACCGTTCAAGTGCGGCGGCGGGCTGTGCGGCACCTGCAAGTGCCGCATTGAACGTGGGCTGGAGCACACCGACGAGGTCAAGGCCAAGGAGCGCAAGCACTTGAATGACGAGCAGCTGGCAGACGGGTACCGCATGGCCTGCCAGACCTTCGTCCGCGGAGACATCGCGGTGTCCTGGTAATCCCATGACTGGTCTCACAACGGGGCTGCTTCCCGGGGGACTGGACGGGCTCACCTACCTGGCCATGGGCGGGATGGTGCTCGTGGGTGCGTGTCTGCAGGGTGTCAGCGGCTTGGGCTTTGCCATGTTCTGCGCCCCCATTGCGGCACTCCTGTTTCCCGAACTGGTGCCGGGGCCGCTGCTGGCGCTGAGCTGCCCGCTGGCCTTGATGACCGGTTTGCGGGAGTTTCATTCCATCGAGTGGCACACCGCAGGCCATGCCATCACCGGGCGCGTGCTGGGCACGGCACTCGCCGCGGCCTGCATGACGGTGCTGTCGGTACAGACGCTGTCCCTGCTGTTTGCCGCCCTCATCTTGAGCGGCGTCGCATTGAGTCTGAAGGGCTGGCGTGTCGCCCACAGCGCCCGCAACACCACACTGGCCGGCATGGCGTCGGGCCTCATGGGCACCATCACCTCGGCCGGCGCGCCGCCGTTCGCTCTGGCCATGCAGCACCTGCCGGCCCGCCGGCTGCGCGGCACGCTGGGCGCGGTGTTCTTTATTGGCGCAGCGCTGTCGCTTGTCGCGCTGGCCATGGTGGGCCGCATGGGCGCGCCCGAGCTCTGGCTCAGCGGGCTGCTCATGCCCTGGATGGTGGCCGGCTTTGTCCTGTCCGGCCGCATCAAGTTCCTGATGCACCAGCACACGCTGCGGCCCATGCTGCTGGCGCTGGCCACCTTCGGCGCGCTCGGCGTCCTGGTGCAGACCTGGGCCCGCCTTTGACCTCTTTTCGCCATTTCCCTCCAACCATCCACGCACCATGCAACACATCACCGACGACATGATCGACGCGGCCGTGAGCCCGCAAGACGCACAGCAGGTGCTGCTCGACGCCTTTCGCAGCTTTGGCCAAGGGCAGGCCGCGATGCAGGAACGCATCCGCACGGAGGCACAGGGCGTCAAGCTGTCCACACTCGGTGCGGTCATTCCCGACCAGAAGGTGGCTGGCGCCAAGGTCTACACCACGATTCAAGGGCAGTTCACCTTCGTCATCGTGCTGTTTTCCACCGAAGACGGTCGCGCCCTCGCCTCCTTTGACGCCGGCGCCATCACCCGCCTGCGAACGGCGGCCTGCTCGATGATCGCCGCCCGCCACCTGGCCCGCCCCGATGCGCGCCAGATGGCCTTGTTTGGGGCAGGCGTGCAGGGCCGGGCCCATGCGATACAGATGGCCCAGGCCTTCGATCTGGAGGAAATACGCGTCTGCGATCCCTACGCCATGCCAGGCCTGGCAGCGGATCTGCAGGGCGCGTGCGGCACGCCGGTGCGCCTGTGTGGCGCCGAGGAAACCGTGACCGGAGCCGATATCGTGGTCACCGCCTCGCGCTCCACCACGCCGCTGTTTTCAGGCGATCAGCTCAAGCCCGGCTGCTTTGTGGCCGCCATCGGCTCCAGCCTGCCGCACACCCGCGAGCTGGACGATCGCGCCCTGG
>JAGXRS010000152.1 GCA_018335615.1 Hydrogenophaga sp.
CCGCCGCCACGTTGCTGTGCCTGCCGGTGGCCCTGGTGTGGCTGGAGTGGGGGCCGCCGCGTTACAACGCCGTGCTCTATGTGCCGCTCATCATTCCCGCGCTGCCGCTGGTGGCCGCGCAGTACGCGGCCCTGCTGCGCCTGCAGGGCGACGGCACGGCGCTGGGCCTGGTGTGGAGCCACCTGCTGTGGGTGCTGCCCTACATGGTGCTCACGCTGGTCGGCCCCTACCGCGCGTTTGACCACCGCTTCACCACCACGGCGCGGGCGCTTGGCTTGTCGCCGCTGGGGGCCTGCTGGCGCGTGAAATGGCCGATGCTGCTCAAGCCCATCCTCGCGGCGCTGGCGGTGGGCTTTGCGGTGAGCGTGGCGCAGTACCTGCCCACGCTGTTTGCCGGTGGCGGGCGTTTCGTCACCGTCACCACCGAAGCCGTGGCCCTGAGCGCCGGCGGCAACCGCCGCGTGCTGGCCGTGCAGGCGCTGCTGCAGATCGCGCTGCCGCTGCTGGCCTTCGGTCTGGCGGCGCTGCTGGTCCAATGGGCGGGTCGTCACCGGAAAGGCTTGCGCTGAATGAACCCACTCTCCAACCCACGGCGTTCGCTGCCCATCGGGCGCGCGCGTTTGCGCCTTCTGGCGGCCGGGTGGCACTGACATGCTGGACATCCAACACCTCACCATCCAGACCCGCAGCCCGCAGGGCGCTCAGGTGCTGGTGGCCGACCTGAACCTGCGGGTGGTCGGCGGCACCATCGCCACCATCACCGGGGCCTCCGGCTCGGGCAAGTCCACGCTGCTGAACTGGCTGGTGGGCGACCTGGACCCGGCGTTTGCGGCCAGCGGCGAGCTGTGGCTGAACGGCCAACGGCGCGATGGCCTGCCGGTGGAGGCGCGGCGCATCGGCATCCTGTTCCAGGACGACCTGCTGTTTCCCCACCTGAGCGTGGGGCAGAACCTGGCCTTTGCGCTGCCGGGCACCGTGCGGGGCGCGCCCGCACGGCGCGCGCGGGTGGAGCAGACGCTGCGCGACATCGGGCTGGACGGTTTCCACGACCGCGACCCGGCCACCCTCTCGGGCGGTCAGCGCGCCCGGGTGAGCCTGATGCGCGCGCTGCTGGCCGAGCCCGACGCGCTGCTGCTGGACGAACCGTTTTCCCGGCTCGACGCCGCCCTGCGCGCGCAGTTCCGCGGCTTCGTGTTCGAGCAGATCCGGCGCCAGGGCATCCCGACGGTGCTGGTCACGCACGACCCGCACGACGTGCCGCCTGGCGGGCGGGTGGCGGACATCGGGCAATGGCAGGGGCGGACGGCCTGACCAGCCGCTTGCTGCACACCGGCCTGAGAACCGCAAGAGAAGAGCGATAGAAGGGCACGCGACGAGCTGCCGCTCACGCAGGCCCGACCAGACCCGGCCGGTGTCGACCTGGTGCAGCAGGGCGGGGCCCTCGGGCGGAAGAGCAAGGCCTCGTCGGCACAACCGGCGGGCCGGGTGTCTGGTTGGTGTTCGTGCCCGACCGGTGGGTGCATGAAACGGTCGGCAGCGCACCGCTGCCGGGTTCATCCACCGTCGCCGGCACGGGCCGGTCCTTACCGTGGCCCATGGTCACGGCGCGTTGCGTCTTGTGGGCTGTTGGTTCGGCGCCCCGCAGGGCGCCGCTGTCGGGGTTCAGCGCCGATCAGAACGCCAGGGTGTTCACGCCGGGCTTGAGCAGGTGGGCCGCCACATCGGCGGGCTTGGCGGGCGTCACGCCCTCCAGCAGATCGGTGGCTTTGTGGCCCGTGTTGGGCAGGTACAGCGCGCACACCTCGACCTGCGCACCGGCCTTGATCACGCCTTGCAGCATCTGCTGCGTGGTCACGTCACGGGGTTTCAGCGTGGGGCCCTGCTTGCCCGTCACGGCCATGTCGCCGGCCGCATCGCACAGCAAGATGCGCACGCTGGCTTTCTGCTCCAGCGCCTGTCCCGCCAGCACCAAGCCGGCGCCTTGCGCCATGGCGTTGCCGCTGTGGATGTTGACGAACAGGGATTGGGACTGGGCCACGCCAGAGAACAACAGGGCGGCGGCGCCCAGGGCGATCAGTTTCTTCATGCACAAACTCCTTGAAGGGTGGCGGGCCGCACCTGCGGCACACCGGCGCTGAACTCGGTCAGCACGTTCCCATTCTTCACATACCTGCCGGGGTATCCATGAGAAATCTCAAGTCGCCGCTGAAAAGACACACCGCTGATCAGAACGACAGGATGTTCACACCAGGCTTGAGCAGGTGGGCCGCCACATCGGCGGCTTGGGCGCGCGTCACGCCCTCCAGCAAATCCGTGGCATCCAGACCCGTCTTGAGCAGGTACAGCGCACAGACCGCCACCCGCGCACCGGCCTTGATCACGCCTTGCAGCAGCTGCTGCACGGACACGTTGCCGGGTTTCGGCTGAGGGTCTGGCCTGTCCGCCACCGCCATGTGGCCCGCCGCGTCGCACAACAAGATGCGTACCTTGGCCTTTTGCTCCAGTGCTGCCCCCGCCAGCACCAAGCCGGCGCCCTGCGCCATGGCGCTGTCGCTGTGGATGTTGACGAACAGGGCCTGGGACTGGGCCGCACCGGAAACCAACAGGGCAATGGCGCCCAGGGTCATGAGCTTTTTCATGCGCAAATTCCTTGAAATGCGGTGGGCCTTAAAGGCGGTGTGTCTGCGCTGAATTCAACAGTGTCAGAAATGTCGCATATTTGGCAGTTTAAGCAAAATAAATGCCAATAAGGGTCGCGCAAGAAACAGCGCACAGGCGGGAGGGCCTTCGCTGCCTTGGGCGCCATCGGCTCCAATGCCCTGGATGGCCGGCCGGCCGGCGGGAAGGGTTCAGACCGGGGGCGCTCGCCTTGTCGGGTGCGGTCGGAGCGGGGCTGGAGGGCTGGGTCAGGGCCTGACCGGCACCCGCTCTGTCAGCCCGAAGCCGGCACACGGGCCTGTGCGTCAGCGCTGGGTGCGCCTTGCGCCAGCCAGTCGGCAAAGGACGGCATCTGGTGCGCCAGCCGCCACTCGTCCAGCACCGCCTGGGCAATCGCGCGTACCGCACCAGGGGTGGCGCTGACCTCGACGTGGTCGAGCAGCCAGGGCTCGAAGGCCTCGGGCTCCGGGTCGTCGCGCACCGCCTGTTCGAGCAGTTCACGCCGCAGGGTCAGCCCGATCGCGTCGGGGGTCTGGTCGCGTTTGCGGGATCGGCTGCGTCCTTCGGCCGCGTTCAGCGCGGCCAGCAGCGCGTTGCAGACGCTGGCCGGGCGCAGGGCGGTGACGGGCGCCGTCATGACCACCAGCGCGCCGCCCGTCTGGGCGCCGCGTTCCCCGCGTCGAGGTCGGCCGCCAGTGTGGCGCCCAGGGAGACACCCGGGCCCGGTGGCCGCAGGTAGCCGCGTTCAACCGCGGCCAGGTCGAATGCCACGCTGGCCAGGTCGGCCACCAGCAGGCCGTCGGGTGGCGTGGCCTGCAGCGTGGTGCAGGACTTGAGGTAGCCCGAACAGGCCCGGCAGATGTCGAGCGAGAAGCGCGTGGTCTTCTCGTCCACCACCACCAGCGTGCCCAGTGTCTCGTGGTCGGTGTTGGCGCAGTAGGTGCAGGCCAGCACCGGCATGGCCCAGCTGGCGGCGCAGCGGCCGCAGCGCAGATGGCGCGAACGCGCGATGCCGCGCACCTCGGCGAAGGTCGGCCAGGCGCCGCACACCGGGCAGTAGCCCTGCGTCCAGTCGGCCCTGGCGCTGCTGGCCGTCCAGCGGCGGGCGCAGGCGTGCAGGTAGGGCAGGGGCAGCAGCTGCGCGAGCGCGCGGAAACCGTCGGGGGACGCGCCCCTGCG
>JAGXRS010000153.1 GCA_018335615.1 Hydrogenophaga sp.
GTCTGGCCGGTACCGGCTGGGTGCTCACCTCGGCCGGGCTCATCACCCTATGGTCACCCGAGCCGATTCACAAGCCGCTGGACTTTCTGCGCCATGTGGTGCTCGTGCGCGAGCTGGGCCTGTTTGAAGTCTGGCTCTTGCTGGGGGCCTTGCTCGCCGCTCCGGTGTTCGCCTCCACCGTCGTGGCCTTGCCCATGCTGGTCGATACCACGGTACCTGTGAGCATGGCCGTGGCGGAAAGCTGGCGCGCCGTGGCCAACCATCCGATTCCCATGGCACTCTGGGCACTCGTGATCACCGCGCTGGCCGCTGTGGGGATGCTCACGGCACTGCTCGGCCTCGTTGTCCTGATTCCCATCATTGCCCATGCCAGCTGGCATGCCTACTGCGACCTCATCAACCGGCCGGCGTCCGGTTCGTCGTCGTTCAGGCAGCTGGCCTGAACAGGCCCCTTCTCCTCCATGGAAACCACCCTTTTTGGCTACACCGAGGGCCAGATTGCCCAGTTCGGACTCACCTTCGGGGTTGGCGCCTTCGTCCTGTACATGTTGTTCATCGTGCTCAACCTGGCCCTGGAATCCAAAGCCGGCAAGTTCGGCACCTTCATTCTTTTTCTGGTGCTGTCCTTTGGCATGCTGGGTTTCCTGGCCAAGAACGTCATTCAGTGGGCTTTGGGCCTCTGAATGGCGGCTGGTGCCTCCTGCTGATCGGGATTCTTGCAAACCGGGCAATAGACACAGTACAATGCTTGCTTCACGACCAAATGGGCGGGTTACTACCGGCCCATTTTTTTTGGCCGAACGCTTTTACCCCCACCCAAACCCTTAGGGCAGATACCACACACGATGGCCTGGCAAGAAACCGTAGAGCAAACCGTCACCGGACTGGGTTTTGACCTTGTGGACCTCGAGCGTTCCGCGGGTGGTTTGCTTCGGGTCACCATCGACCTTCCGTGGGCGCCACCCGCCGAGGGGCAGGTTGCCGTGGAACGCTTCGTGACCGTGGAAGATTGTGAAAAAATCACGCGGCAGTTGCAGTACCTGCTGGAGGTGGAGGGCCTGGAATACCGGCGGCTGGAGGTGGGCTCGCCGGGTATCGACAGGCCGCTGCGGCGCGAGATCGATTACGTCCGCTTCGCGGGCCATGTGGTGGACATCACCCTGAAGGCGCCGATCGGCGTCACCGGCGCCGATGTGGCGGCCAATCGCAAGAAATTTCGCGGCACGCTGGAACGGGCCGAAGATGGGGTGCAGTGGCAGGTGGTCTGGAGCGATGCGCCCGAACCCAAGCCGGGGCAGCGCGTGAGCAAGAAGCGGGTGGCGCCGCCGCTGCAAGCCCTGTGCTTCACGCTGGCCGATGTCCAGCAGGCCCGTCTGGCACCCATTGTGAATTTCAAGGGCCGTCAGGCCCACGGCGAGGCGACCCCCGATTGACCGCGCACTGCGTGTAAACGAATGAAGACAATTGTGTTGAAAAAGATATCCGGAAAGGTGGGCGAGTAAATGAATCGCGAAATGTTGATGCTGATTGATGCCATCTCGCGCGAGAAGAATGTCGAGCGCGACGTTGTTCTCGGTGCGGTCGAGCTGGCATTGGCCTCGGCCACCAAGAAACTCTACAAGGGTGAAGTGGACATCCGTGTGTCCATGGACCCGGACACCGGGGCGTACGAGACTTTTCGTCGCTGGCTCGTGGTGCCCGACGAGGCTGGCCTGCAGAACCCGGATGCAGAAGAACTGCTGACCGATGCGCGCGAGGAGCTCGCCGATATCGAGGAGGGTGACTTCATCGAGAAGCCGGTGGAGAGCGTGCCCATCGGCCGTATTGGCGCCATGGCGGCCAAGCAGGTGATCCTGCAGAAGATCCGCGATGCCGAGCGCGAAATGCTCCTGAACGACTTCATGTCGCGTGGCGACAAGATCTTCGTGGGCACGGTCAAGCGCATGGACAAGGGTGATCTCATCGTCGAGAGCGGCCGGGTCGAAGGGCGCCTGAAGCGCAGCGAGATGATCCCGAAGGAAAACTTCCGCACCGGCGATCGCGTGCGCGCCATGATCATGGAGGTGGACCTGACGCTGCGGGGCGCTCCCATCCTGCTGTCGCGCTCGGCGCCCGCGTTCATGATCGAGTTGTTCCGCCAGGAAGTGCCCGAAATCGAACAGGGACTGCTGGAGATCAAGGCCTGCGCCCGCGATCCAGGCTCTCGCGCCAAGATCGCCGTGCAGACCTTTGACAAGCGCGTCGACCCCATCGGCACCTGTGTCGGTGTGCGGGGTTCCCGTGTCAACGGCGTCACCAATGAACTCGCTGGCGAGCGCGTGGACATCGTGCTGTGGAGCGAAGACCCAGCCCAGTTCGTGATTGGTGCCCTGGCACCGGCCAACGTACAGTCGATCGTGGTGGACGAAGAGCGCCACGCCATGGACGTGGTGGTGGACGAGGAAAACCTCGCCATCGCCATCGGGCGTGGTGGCCAGAACGTGCGCCTCGCTGCCGAACTGACCGGCTGGCGCATCAACATCATGACCGCCGATGAATCGGCCCAGAAGCAGGCCGAAGAAGCCGACGGCATCCGCAAGGTGTTCATGGCCAAGCTGGACGTCGACCAGGAAATCGCCGACATCCTCATCGAGGAAGGCTTCACCAGTCTGGAAGAGGTGGCCTACGTGCCGCTGCAGGAAATGCTCGAGATCGAATCCTTTGACGAAGAAACCGTCAACGAACTGCGCACCCGCGCCAAGGATGCCTTGCTGACGATGGAAATCGCCCGTGAAGAGAGCGTCGAAGAGGTGTCGCAGGACCTGCGGGAACTCGACGGCGTGACGCAGGAACTGGTGGCCAAGCTGGCCGACGGCGGGATCCACACCCGCGACGAACTGGCCGACCTGGCCACCGACGAGTTGACCGACATCACCGGACAGACGCCTGAAGAGGCCACTGCACTGATCATGTTGGCCCGCGCTCACTGGTTTTCCGGTGATGAAGCGCAACCCACGACCTGACAGCGGAGGCCCCAGCGGAGAAAAGAACCTATGACCAGTACCACCGTCGCCGAATTGGCTGC
>JAGXRS010000154.1 GCA_018335615.1 Hydrogenophaga sp.
CGGTGTGCGAGAAGTGCACCGACGAGCGCAAGGGCCAGCCGGTGCTGGGCATGACCATCCTGCGCAACCTCAAGCCGGGCGCCGACGACAAGACGGTGTTCGAGGGTGGTGACATCACCGACCCGAACAACGGCAAGGTCTACCGCGCCCGCCTCAAACCGGTGGACGGCGGCCGGAAGCTGGAAATGCGCGGCTACATCGGTCCGTTCTACCGCACGCAGGTGTGGTTGCGCGTCGAGTGATGGCATCAGACAGCACCCCCGCCGCGCTTCGCGCGACCCCCTCAAGGGGGCGATGCCAGCGGCCCGGCGAAGCCGGTTCCGCGGCATCCCTGGATCTACCCCCTCACCCGTCGCACCACGCATGACGCGTAAAGGAAACATCAGATGAAACGATTCCAAGTGAAAAAAGTGGCCGTGCTCGGCGCCGGCGTGATGGGCGCGCAGATCGCGGCGCACCTGGTCAACGTCAAGGTGCCGGTGGTGCTGTTCGACCTGCCGGCCAAGGACGGCCCGAAGAACGGCATCGTCACCCGCGCCGTCGAGAACCTGAAGAAGCTCAAGCCCTCGCCGCTGGGCGTGGCGTCGGACGCCGACCTGATCGGCCAGGCGAACTACGAGGAGCACATGGAACAGCTGCGCGGCTGCGACCTCATCATCGAGGCGATCGCCGAGCGCATGGACTGGAAGGTCGATCTCTACCAGAAGATCGCGCCCTTTGTGGCCGAGCACGCCATCGTGGCGTCCAACACCTCGGGTCTGTCGATCACGAAGCTGTCCGAGGCGTTGCCCGAATCCATCAAGCCCCGCTTCTGCGGCATCCACTTCTTCAATCCGCCGCGCTACATGACGCTGGTGGAGCTGATCAACACGCCCACCACCGAAGCGCAGATCCTCGACGACCTGGAGACCTTCGTCAGCAGCGGCCTGGGCAAGGGTGTGGTGCGCGCCAAGGACACGCCCAACTTCATCGCCAACCGCATCGGCATCGCCGGCATGCTGGCCACGATGAAGGAAGTCGAGAACTTCGGCCTCACCTACGACGTGGTGGACGACCTCACCGGCAAGCGCTTGGGGCGCGCCTCCAGCGGCACCTTCCGCACCGCCGACGTGGTGGGACTGGACACCATGGCCCACGTCATCAAGACGCTGCAGGACAACCTGGACGAAAACACCGATCCGTTCTACGGCAGCTTCGGCACGCCGCCGGTGCTGGCCCAGCTGATCGAGAAGGGGAACCTGGGCCAGAAGGCCAAGGCCGGCTTCTTCAAGAAAGCGGGCCGCGACATCCTGCGTTTTGAGCTGGAGAGCGGCGAGTACATGCCCGCGGGCCAGAAGGCCGACGAGGTGTACGGCCGCATGCTCAAGCGCCCGGCGGCCGAGCGCCTGAAGCTGTTGCGCAACAGCGAAGGTCCGCAGGGCCAGTTCCTCTGGGCCATCCTGCGCAACGGCTTCCACTACGCCGCCGTGCACCTGGCCTCGATTGCCGAGACCGCGCGCGACGTGGACCAGGCCATGCGTTGGGGCTTCGGCATGAAGCAGGGCCCCTTCGAGCTGTGGCAGGAAGCCGGCTGGCTGGAAGTCGCGAAGATGGTGCAGGAAGACATCGACGCCGGCAAGGCGCTGTCCAAGGCGCCGCTGCCCGACTGGGTGTTCAAAGGCCCCGTGGCCGAAGCCGGCGGTGTGCACACCGCCCAGGGATCGTGGAACCCCAGCAAAGGCATATTCGAGGCGCGCCGCTCGCTGCCGGTCTACGAGCGCCAGCACTTCCCCGAACTGCTGCTGGGCGAAGCGGGGCCGAAGTTCCAGACCGCCGGCACCACCATCGACGAGAACGACAGCCTGCGCACCTGGACGCTGGATGGCCAAGTGCTGATCGCCAGCATCAAGACCAAGATGCACGCCATCAGCCCCGAGGTCTGCGAAGGCCTGATGGCGGCTGTGGAGCTGGCCGAGGCCGAGTACCAGGGCCTGGTGATCTGGTCGGGCAACGAGCCCTTCAGCGCTGGCGCCGATCTGCAGGCCATGCTGCCCGCCTTTATGGCCGTGGGCGTGGCCGCGATTGAAGACGCCGAAGGCTTCATGCAGCAGGTGATGCTGCGCCTGCGCTACGCCAACGTGCCGGTGGTCTCCGCCGTGCGAGGCCTGGCGCTGGGCGGTGGCTGCGAACTGGCGGTGCACAGCGCGCGCCGCGTGCTGCACATGGAAAGCTACGTGGGCCTGGTGGAAGTGGGCGTGGGCCTGGTGCCCGGCGCCGGCGGCCTGACCTACATCGCCCGCCGCGCGGCCGAGAACGCCGAAACTTCGACCGGCAAGGATCTGCTGCCATTCCTCACCGAGGGCTTCACCGCCGCGGCCATGGCCAAAGTCGGCACCAGTGCCATCGAATCGCGCAAGCTCGGCTACGTGCTGGCGTCGGACCTGATCGTGCCGCACAAGGACGAGCTGCTGTTCGTGGCCATCAACGAAGCGAAAGCGATGTTCACGGGCGGCTACCGTGCCCCGCACAAACGTCTGTTCCCGGTGGCGGGTCGCGACGGCAAGGCCACCATCCTGGGCAGCCTGGTCAACATGCGCGACGGCGGCTTCATCAGCCAGCACGATTTCCACATTGCGTCGCTGATTGCGAATGTGGTCACCGGCGGTGATGTGGAGCCGGGCACGCTGGTGAGCGAGGAGTATCTGATGACGCTGGAGCGCCAGGCCTTCTGCTCGCTGATCGTGCATCCGAAGACGCAGGAGCGGATTCTGGGGATGCTGAATACGGGCAAGCCCGTGCGGAACTGATGTGATGTGGCTGGTGCGCGTGCCCCCATCCCAGCCTTCCCCCAGAGGGGGAAGGAGCAAGACACGCGCCTCGGCGAAGTGTCTGACGCCTTCTCTCCAAGCAGGGAAGAGCAACATCCCTCTCCGAAGCGCGTGTCCGACCCCTTCCCCCTCTGGGGGAAGGTAGGGATGGGGGCTCTCCCCGCGCCAATCACCCATCGAGCAAACGAGCAAACGAGCAAACGAGCAAACGAGCAAACGAGCAAACGAGCAAACGAGCAAACGAGCAAACGAGCATGCAACACCAGGCCACCCCCAAAGCCCAGGTCCACGCCCGCGCCCTGCGCCGGGACATGACCGATGCCGAGCGCAAGCTCTGGTCGGGGTTGCGGGGTGAGCAACTGGGTTTCAAGTTCCGCCGCCAGCATCCGCTGGGTCCCTACATCGCCGACTTCGCCTGTCTCCATCCCCGGCTGATCGTCGAACTCGATGGATCGCAGCATGCCGACCACCAAGCCTACGACCTCGCCCGGGATGCCTTCTTCAAGGCCCAAGGCTTTGACGTGCTGCGTTTCCCATCCAACGCCCCGTTCCAGAACCTTGATGGCGTGCTGAGCGCCATCCTTCATTCACTCAACACGTTGGCGGGCCTTGCCCCCATCCCGGCCTTCCCCCAGAGGGGGAAGGTGGAAGACACCGCATCAGGAGCGAACTCATGAGCAAACAACTTCAAGACGCCTACATCGTCGCCGCCACCCGCACACCCATCGGCCGTTCGCACAAGGGCTCCTTCAAGCACTTACGACCCGACGACATGCTGGCCTTGGCCATCCGTTCGGCCATGGCGCAGGTGCCCGGCCTGGACCCGAAGGCGGTGGAGAACGTGATCGCCGGCTGTGCCATTCCCGAGGCCCAGCAAGGCCTGAACGTGGCGCGCATCGGCGCCATCCTGGCCGGCCTGCCGCACAGCGTGGGCGGCATCACCGTCAACCGCTTCTGTGCGTCCGGCCTGTCGGCACTGGCCATGGCGGCCGACCGCATCCGCGTGGGCGAGGCCGACGTGATGATCGCCGCCGGCACCGAGAGCATGAGCATGGTGCCCATGATGGGCAACAGCCCCAGCCTCTCGCCCGCCATCTTCCGCAACACCGACGACATCGACAGCTACGGCATCGCCTACGGCATGGGCCTGACGGCCGAGAAGGTGGCGCAGCAGTGGAAGGTGAGCCGCGACGACCAGGACGCCTTTGCCCTGCGCTCGCACCAGCGCGCCCTGGCCGCCATGCAGGCCGGCGAGTTCACCGACGAGATCACGCCGGTGACCGTGCAGGAACGCAGTGTGGACCTGGAGACGGCCGAGGTGACGATCACCGAACGCACCGTGAGCCTGGACGAGGGCGCACGCCCCGACACCTCGCTGGAAAGCCTGGGCAAGCTGCGCACGGTGTTCGCCGCGCGCGGTTCCGTCACGGCCGGCAACAGCTCGCAGACCAGCGACGGCGCGGGGGCGTTGATCCTGGTGAGCGAAACCGCCCTGAAGCGCTACAACCTCACACCGCTGGCCCGTTTTGTGAGCTACGCCAGCCGTGGCGTGCCGCCGCACCTGATGGGCATCGGCCCCATCGAGGCCGTTCCGGCGGCGCTGAAGTACGCCGGCCTGCAGCAGGACGACATCGACTGGTTCGAGCTGAACGAGGCCTTTGCCGCGCAGGCGCTGGCCGTGACCAAGACGCTCGGCCTGGACCCGGCCAAGGTGAACCCGCTGGGCGGCGCCATTGCACTGGGCCACCCGCTGGGCGCCACGGGGGCCATCCGCTCGGCCACCGTGGTGCACGCGCTGCGCCGCCACAACAAGAAGTACGGGATGGTCACGATGTGCGTGGGCATGGGGCAGGGCGCCGCTGGCGTGTTTGAGCGGGTCTGACGATCCACTCCCGCGCCGCGATCAAGCGTCTTGCAGACCGCGGCAGCGTCACAGCCGCTGCCTCTTCGGGCTGTCCGGGCCCTGGGCAGGCTGACGCTGGCGCCGCAGCCCTCGGCCACCCGAAGGGGGCGGCACAGGCGGCCGGGCATCGCCGGTTCCGCGCTGCCCCTGCGGCGGTCCCTCGCGCCAGCCCGTGCGTTCGCGTCGCCCGCACGACTGCAGCGAAGGGCGTTTCTTTGCACACTGCCCGGCATGAATCCACACGTTTTTGACCAGGCCATCGCGCTGATTTCCACGGGCGACGGCCCCTACACCGGCGCCACCTCGCCCGCCTACGCCAACATGGTCGGGCCGTTCGGTGGCATCACGGCCGCCACGGCGCTCAACGCGGTGATGCGGCACCCGGCGCTGCTGGGGGAGCCGCTCTCGCTCACGGTGAATTTCTGTGCCGCCCTGGCCGACGGGCCGTTCACGGTGTCGGCGCAGCCGGTGCGCACCAACCGCTCGACCCAGCACTGGGTGGTGGCGATCAACCAGACGGGCGCCGGCGGTGAAGACGAGACCGTTGTCACCGCCTCGGTGGTCACGGCCGCACGCCGCAGCACCTGGAGCGTGGACGACGAGCCCATGCCGGTCGTTCCGCGGCCGGGCGATGTGCCGCCGTACACCGTGCCCTCACCGGTGGAGTGGCTCAAGCGCTACGAGATGCGCCCGGTCGAGGGCGCGATTCCGCACACCTGGGACGGCAGCGGCAGCGACAGCCAGACGCGCCTGTGGATGCGCGATGCGATGCCCCGTTCGCTGGACCTGTGCGGCCTGGCGGCGCTGGCCGATGTGTTCTTCCCGCGCGTGTGGCTGCGCCGTGCCACGCGGGTGCCGGCCGGCACGGTGTCGATGACGGTGTACTTCCACGCCGGCTCGGCCCAGCTGGCCGAGGTGGGCCACGGCTGGGTGCTGGGCCAGGCCCGTGCGCAGGCCTTCCGCAACGGTTTCTTTGACCAGACCGCGCTGCTCTGGAACGAAGCCGGGCACCTGCTGTGCTCCAGCCACCAGGTGGTGTACTACAAAGAGTAGGACGCGGCGCAGCGCGGGGGCTGCGTTGTCAAGGCCGACCCAGGAACAGGTAGAGCCCGGTGTAGCCCTTGGGCGCGCTCACCACGCTGAGGTACAGCGGGCCCACGCCGGTGTCGGCACCCACGAACAGGCTGCTGCCGGTGCGCAGTCCTTTGAAGCCGATGTCGGCCCGGCTGTCCCAGGCATTGCCCGCCTCGATCGAGCCGCCCGCGAACAGCGCGCGCGCCACACCCGCCTTCCACGGCAGGCGCTGGTAATACGTGGCGCGGCCGAACAGCAGGTAGTTGCCCGCCACCTGGCCCACGCGGTAGCCCGAGAGTTGCTGGAAACCGCCCAGTGAATACTCGTCGGCCGCGCTGGACGGAATCTGGCTGGCGCGGGCGAAGCGCCCGCCCAGGTTGAGCGTGTGCACGCCCCAGGTGCGGGCGCCGGTGGCCGATCCTTCCACGCGCGAGAAACTGCGGCTGCCGGCGCCGTCGAAGCTGCGCCGACCCGCGAGCACCTCGCCCCGCAGGCGGTAGCCGCGAGACGGGAAATTGGCGAAATCCAGCTGATCGGACACCACGGAGGCCCGCACGCCGGCCTCACGCCAGCGCTGGGTCTGCAGGCTGCCCGCGGGCAGCACGGCCGACACCAGCTCGGGCGAGGCCCGGCGCTGGGCCGCCATCAGGCCGAGCCGCACATCGCCGAACTGGCCCAGCAGGCCCAGGGGCCAGCCCAGGTCCGCTCCGACCTGGATGCCTTGTCGCTGCACCAGCGCCGCGGCCTTGCCGCTGGCGCTGAACAGCTCCACCTTGCGCAGGCTGGCGTCCACATAGGCCGCGGCAAACCGGGCGCCGCCCGCGTCCAGTGGCTGGAAGACTTCGGAGTACAGGCGCTGCGTCTCACCCAGTTGCACGCGGTTGCGCCACTCGGCGCCGCGGGTGTTGAGCCAGTGCCGGTTGTGGCTGATGAGCAGGTTGAACGCACCCTGGCCCTGGAAGTCGGTGCGCAGGTCCAGGCCCAGACGCAGGTAGTTCGGGCCCCAGGCGTTCTCGCGCAGCTGCACCACCAGCGCCTCGCCCGGGCTGTCGGGCTGGCGCTGCAGGCGGTAGTCGATGCGCTCGTAGTCGCCGGTGGCGGCCAGGCGTTCCATGTCGGCTTCCAGGCGGGGCAGGTCCAGCGTTTCGCCCACCACGGTGTCCAGGGTCTGCGCCAGCCGCCGGCTGCGCGAAGCGTCCACACCTTCAAAACGGATGGCGCTCAGTTCCGTGCCAGTCGCGGCATGGGCCGCCGCCTGCAGACGGCGCTCGTCGAGCCATTGGGCGTAGGCCGCTTCACCCACCGAAAAGCGGGCCAGGGATTCGTGCACCGAGCGCGCGTAGGATTCGCCCAGGCGCACCAGTTCGGGCGCCTGTTCGAAATCGCCCGCGGTCAGCCGGCCCAGCGGTGGCGTCAGCAACAGGTCGCGCGGCGTGAGCGTGGCGATGCTGGCCTGCACGTTCTGTTCGGTCAGGATGTTGACCATCTGCGAGGTGATGCCCAGCACGGTGCCCAGGGTTTCGCGCCCGGCCAGGGGCGTGCCGATGTTGACCGCGATCACCACGTCGGCGCCCATGCGCCGCGCCACATCCACCGGCAGGTTGTTCACCAGGCCGCCATCGCCCAGGATGCGACCCTCCACCTCCAGTGGCGAAAACACGCCCGGCACCGACATGCTGGCGCGCAGCGCCGCGGCGAGGTCGCCGTGGTCCAGCACCACGGCCGCGCCGGTTTCCATGTCGGTGGCCACCGCGCGAAACGGCGTCGGCAGCCCGTCGAAGGTGGCCAGGTGGCGCGTGCCCAGCGAATAGCGGCGCAGCAGCATCTCCAGCGAGCGGGTGGACACGGCGCCGGTGGGCAGGCGGAACTCGCCGTCCCGGAAACCCAGTTGCAGCACGGGCGAGAGTTCGAAGTCTTCGTCCTTGCGACGCTGCGACAGCAGCTGGCGCGGCGCACGCCGCTCGAACAGGCCACCCCAGTCCACGGACAGAATTTCGCGCTCCAGCTCGGCCGCACCCATGCCGCTGGCGTACAGCCCGCCGATGATGGCGCCCATGGACGTGCCCACCACAAAGTCCACCGGCACGTGGGCGGCCTCCAGCTCCTTGAGCACGCCCACATGCGACAGCCCGCGCGCGCCGCCACCCGAGAGCACGAGTGCGATGCGCGGGCGTTCGGTGGCCGCCGTCCCTGGCCCGGCCGTGGATGCCGCACCGGCCCAGCCGGACAGCCCGCAGGCGAACAGGCAGG
>JAGXRS010000155.1 GCA_018335615.1 Hydrogenophaga sp.
CGATCTGCAGCTGACGGTGGGCCTGCACCGGGGCCAGGGCCGCATCGCCGTGTCAGACAAAGGCGTTGGCATCGCACCCGAGCAACTGCACCGCATCTTCGAGCCTTTCTATTCCACCCAGGCGGGAGCGGGCAGCGGCCTGGGCCTGAGTTTTTGCCAGAACGTGGTGGAGGCGGCCCAGGGTGCACTCACCGTGCACGCCGAACCCAACGTCGGTGCGGTCTTCATGATCGACCTGCCGCTGGCTTCATCACCCCATTGACCCACACGAACACACCAATGGCACTCACGATTTCACTGTTCCAGCGACCGGGCAGCATCCTGTTTCTGGACGACGACCCCCACTACCTGGAGATGCTGGGCATGGCGGTCCCCGACCACTGGCAGGCCGAGCTGTACGCGCATCCCTGGGCGTTTGGCCGCCACATGAACCATGAGCCGGCCCGCTGGGAGGCCGACGCTGCCTGGCAACTGCAGATGATCGACCGCTGGCGCCAGGGCCAGCCCCTGCTGCCGCAGGTGCTGCGCTACTGGGCGGAACACCCGCAGCGCTACCAGCTGGCCAAGACCTGCGTGGTGGACTACGCCATGCCGGGCACCAACGGCCTGATCATTCTGGACACCCTGCTCGACTGGCCCGGGTCGCGTGTGCTCCTGACGGGGCAGGCCGACGAACAGGTGGCGGTGCAGGCGTTCAACAACGGCCTGATCGACCAGTACATACCGAAACAGGCGCCCGACATCACGCGCCACCTATTGAGCGTGATCCGCAAACTCGCGCTGGCGCCCCACCCGCGCCTGAACACCCTGTGGCGCGCCGCGCTGCGGCCGGCGCAACAGTCGGTGCTGCAGATACCCGCGGTGTCGCGCGCCTTGCAAACGTTCACCGAGCAGCACTGGGTGGAGTACGTGGTGCTGGGCGAGCCGTTTGGCCTGCTGGGGCTCACCGCCGATGGCACGTGTCAATGGCTGCAACTGGAGCCACACGACAGCCTGGGCGAACTGGCCGAACTCGCGGCGTCCGCCGGCATGGGCTTCGATGTGGCGCGCGACATCCGCAAGGGCACGCGTCTGGCCCTGGTGGAGGTACACCAGCAACTCGCCCTGCCCGGCCCCATCGCGACGGCACCCACCCTGCCCATGGGGGACGACACGGCGCTGCGTGCCGCCCTGTTCACCTTGCCCACCGCCGCCCTGCCGCAGCCGATCCTGTCGTACCGCCAGCACCTCGAAACCTGCGGCCCGCGTGTCATTCGAGACGCTTAGGAGCGGCGCCCTCTGAAAACGAAGACGCAAAGGCTCAGTTCTGGCGCCAGGGCAGGCCGCGCAAACGCCAGCCGCCCTTGTGGCCGCGCTGGGCCTGGCCATCGGGGTCGCCCTCGAAACCTTCGAGGATGTTGTAGGCCTCCAGACCGAGTTCGGTGGCGCGCTGGGCGGCAGCGATGGAACGCACGCCGCTGCGGCACAGCATGACGAGTTTCTGGCCACCCGCCGCGGCTGCCTGCACCGCGGCCTCGAACTGCGGGTTGCGCGCCATGCCCGGCCACTGCTTCCACGCCGCCGGCACGGCGCCGGGCACGAAGCCGACCCACTCGCGCTCGGCGTCGGTGCGCACGTCCACCAGCACGGCTTCACCGGCCTGCACCCACTGCCAGGCCAGTTCGGGCGACACGTCGCCGGCATAGGTGCCCTGCTGGGCGCCCTGCGGCGGGCGGGGCACGGCCTCCAGCACGGCATCAGCGTCGTGGCGCAGGCCGGAGGTGAGGTTGGCCGGCACCGCCTCGTCGATACGCTTCGGCTTGGGCAGGTTCAGCGACTCCATGAGGGCCACGAACTCGGCCTCGCTCTTGCCGGCCACGCGCGCGTTGTGCGCCTTCTCGTGGCCGATGGTGGAGTGCGTGCAGCCCTTGTAATCGTGCGCGGGCCAGACCGTGGTGTCGTCGGGCAGGGCAAACAGCACCTGGGTGAGGCTGTGGTACAGCGCGTGGGCACTGCCCGACTGGAAATCGGTGCGGCCGCAGCCATTGATGAGCAGCGCGTCGCCGGTGAACACATGCTCGCGCCACACGTAGCTCATGCTGCCGGCGGTGTGGCCGGGCGTGGCCAGGGCGCGCAGCGTCTCGCCGCCGAACGACAGCGTGTCGCCGTGGTTCAGCTGCACGGCGGCGGTGCCGATGGCACAGCCGGCGGGTGCCGCGGTCTTGGCCCCCGCCAGCTCGGCCAGCTGGCCGGCGCTGGTGATGTGGTCGGCGTGGGCGTGGGTTTCCACCGTCCACACCAGCTTCAGGCCGTATTCGCGCAGCGTGGCCAGGTCGCGCTCGATCTGCTCGTCCACCGGGTCGATGATGAGGGCATCGCGCGTGGTCTGGTCGAACAGCACATAGGTGTAGGTGCTGGAGGCGGGATCAAAAAGCTGGATGGGTTTCATGGCGGTGGGGGCCGGGTCTGGGCCGAGGCGGGCGGAGGATCAGGCGAAACGCGACAGCATATCGGCCACGTCGTCGGGCGGCACGTCGCCCTGTGCGATCACGCAACCTACCATGGTGAAAAAGGTCTTGTCCAGCGCCTTGCGGGCCGCCGCCATCTGCTGGGCCACCTTCTCGCAGTCGGCGTCGGTCTCGATCAGGTGCTGGATGCCGCGCAGCTGCCCTTCCACCCGTTTGAGGCGCAGCACCAGTGCCCGCTTGCGTTGTGCATCCTGTACCGTGGTCATGGCGATCCTTCCGTGTTGAGTGGCATGCGACCAGCGGGTGAGTCCCGCCGGAAACATACTCCCGCCTGTATTTTAGTCAGGGCTGGACCCGATGGTGTTTTGCGCATTCCCGGTTACCATTAACGTTTACGTAAACGTCAACTCCAGCCACCCTCGCCCGCACCCGACGCAGCCGCCTTCCGCACCGCCATGTCCCCCAGCGCCGACACCCTGCCCTTCCCGCCCGCCGCCCTGCAGGTGGTGGCCGACGGCGTGTGGGTGCCATGGCGCGTGGCACCGGACCGGCCCGCGGATGAACCCGTGTCGCTGGCG
>JAGXRS010000156.1 GCA_018335615.1 Hydrogenophaga sp.
GGCGGGATTCGAACTCGCGACCCCTTGCACCCCATGCAAGTGCGCTACCAGGCTGCGCTACACGCCGACAAGCCTCATATTATAGCCACCATTTCTGCTGTTTCAGACCGGGTAACGAAGAAGCTCACGTATTTCCAGCAATTCTTGCCGGAGATCGAACGAATTCGAGGCGACACAGCCCGGCGATGCGACCTCCAGAGGAGCAACAGCCTGCGCGTCTTCTGAAGAGATCGTGTCGTAGGAAGGCTCTTCGGGTGTCCCGGCGTCTTCCGCGGGCGGGCGGTGGCGCCCACGATCGGACTGTGCCCATTCCTGCAGCTTGTTGCGCGCGCCGCTGATGGTGAAACCCTGGTCGTACAGCAAGTCGCGAATGCGGCGGATCATCAGCACTTCGTGGTGCTGGTAATACCGCCGGTTGCCGCGGCGCTTCATGGGGCGCAGCTGGGTGAATTCCTGCTCCCAGTACCGCAGCACATGTGGCTTCACACCGCACAACTCGCCCACTTCTCCGATGGTGAAGTAGCGTTTGACGGGAATGGGAGGTAGGACTTTTTCCATCAAAATCAAGGCGGTGCGAGCCGATCCTTGAAATTTACTCTAACCCAGACACCCGTGCGCACATGCCTCGCAATATGTCTGCGCCGGCCCTTGTGACGCAGCCGGGAGCGCGGTCGCGCACCCGCAGGCGGCCGGGAGCACCGAGCGCTTGATGCCCCTGAGCGGAAGCGCTCTCAGGTCGCAGCACCGGCGTTTTGCACCTGCTCCTTGAGCTTGGGGCTCGCGTGAAAGGTGACCACGCGCCTTGCCTTGATGGCCACGGGTTCGCCAGTACGGGGGTTGCGCCCGGGACGAGGCGCTTTGGTGCGGATCTGGAAATTGCCAAATCCGGAAATCTTCACATCGGTACCCTCGACGAGGCTGTCGGTCACCAGATCGAAGAAGGCGTCGATCATGTCCTTGGACTCGCGCTTGTTCAGTCCGATCTGGTCGAACAGCAACTCGGCGAGCTGCGCTTTGGTCAGTGCCGGGGTTTCCAGGCTTTCGACTGCCAGTTCCATCGCTTGGGTCTCCATCGGTGTTGATCAAGTACGCAGCCGGGCCGCAACGCGCTGGGCCAGCGAGTCGAGCGCTCCCTGGACGGTCGCTTCAATGTCTTCCTCGGTCAGTGTAGCGTCGTCACGGTTCAGGACGAGGCGCACCGCCAGGCTTTTTTCATCCGCTGCCAAGCCGCCGGCGCCCGTGTCTGCACCCTGCTTCTTGGGACGGTACACGTCGAACAAGACGACATCCCGCAACCAGGCACTGCCTGGCGCACGGATCGCCTCGATCACCGCAGCGTGTGTGACGGCTTCCTTGACCACGACCGCCAAATCGCGCTCGACGGCCTGGTGGCGACTCACACTCTGGAACACCGGGACATCGCGGGTCAGCACGGCGTCCAGCTCCAGCTCGAACAGCACGGGCGCCTGTGCCAGCTCATAGGACTGGCGCCAGCGCGGGTGCAGTTCGCCCACATGGCCGATGCAGCGGCCCTGCAGCCAGACGCTGGCGCAGCGCCCCGGGTGCATAGCAGGGTGTTCGGCTGGCCGGAATTCGGCCTGCGCCGGTGCCAGCAGCGCCTGAACATCGCCTTTGGCGTCAAAGAAATCCACGTTGCGCTCGGGCGCGCCCCACTGCAGGGTTTGTGCGGGGCCGAAGCACAGGCCCGCGACGCGCATGGGCTGGTCAAAACCCGCCACATGGGTGTCGCTGTCGGTCACAGACGGGTCTTTGCGGAACACGCGGCCCACCTCGAACAGCCGCACGCGATCGGCCCGGCGGTCGAGGTTGAACTTCAGCACCGACACCAGGCTGCCCAGCAATGACGAGCGCATCACGCTCATCTGGCTGGCGATGGGGTTGAGCAGCTTGATCGGGTCCGCGTTGCCGGCGAGCTCACGCTCCCAGCGCTCTTCCACAAAGCTGAAGTTGATGGTTTCCTGGTAGCCCAGCTGGGCCAGCTGGCGGCGTACCGCGAACGGCCCGCGCCGCGCCTCGGTGCGGATCTTGGCGGTGATGGGGGCCTGCGGGGGCGTGGCGGGCAAATGCTCGTAGCCCACGACGCGGGCCACCTCTTCGATCAGGTCTTCCTCGATCTGCAGGTCAAAGCGGTACGCCGGCGGCGTCACGGTGAGGGTACCCTCGCCCTCTTCCAGCGCCAGGCCCAGCCGGCGCAGCGCGCCAGCACACTGCGCCTGCGACAGCGGCATGCCGATGACCTTCGCAGCGCGGGCCACCCGCAGCGTCACCGGGGTGGGCACCGGCAGGTTCACGATCTGGTCATCTAGCGTCGCGGCCTCACCGCCGCAGATGTCCAGCACCAGCTGCGTGATGCGCTCGACGTGCTCAACGGTGGTGGAGGGATCAACACCCCGCTCGAACCGGTGTCCCGCGTCGGTGGAAAAGTTGTAGCGGCGTGAGCGCCCTGCAATCGCCTTGGGCCACCAGAACGCGGCTTCAATGAAGATGTTGCGCGTGTCGTCCGACACCGCCGTGGCGTCACCACCCATGATGCCCGCCAGCGACTCGACCGACTGGTCGTCGGCGATCACGCCCACGGCCGGGTCCACGGCCACCTTGTTGCCGTTCAGCAGCTTCAGCTGCTCGCCTTCGCGGCCCCAGCGCACCTGCAGGCCGCCGTGGATCTTGTCGAGGTCGAAAATGTGCGACGGCCGGCCCAGCTCGAACATCACATAGTTGGAGATGTCCACCAGTGGCGACACGCTGCGCTGCCCGCAGCGGGCCAGCCGCTCGACCATCCAGGCCGGCGTGGTGGCGCGGGTGTTGACGCCGCGCACGATGCGACCGGTGAAGCGCCCGCACAGGTCAGGTGCCTGCACCTGCACCGGCAAACGGTCCTGCAAGGTGACGGGCACCGCCGAAAAGCTGGGCTCCTGCAAGGGCGCACCGGTGAGCGCGGCCACTTCGCGGGCGATGCCATAGACGCTCAGGCAATGTGCCAGGTTGGGCGTGAGCTTCAGGGTGAACAGTATGTCGTCGAGCTGCAATTGCTCGCGGATGTCGCGCCCCACCACGGCGTCGTCGGCCAGCTCCAGCAGGCCACCGTGTTCGTCGTTGAGTTTCAGTTCCTTGGCCGAGCACAACATGCCCTGGCTTTCGACGCCCCGCAGCTTGCCGAGCTTGATGAGGAAGGGCTTGCCATCCTCACCCGGCGGCAGGGCCGCGCCCACGGTGGCACAGGGCACCAGAATGCCGGGGCGTGCATTGGGCGCACCGCACACGATGCTGAGTGGCTGGGGCTGGCCCACATCGACCTGGCAGACGCGCAGCCGGTCGGCGTTCGGGTGCTGGACCGCCTCCAGGATGCGCCCCACCACCACACCGGTGAAGGGTGGTGCCACCGGCTCCAGTTCCTCCACCTCCAGACCGGCCATGGTCAGGGTGTCGGCCAGCTGCTGGCTGCTCAGGGGCGGGTTGCAGAAGGCACGCAGCCAGGATTCAGGAAATTGCATGGATTCGTCTCAACAAAATTCAACGTGTCGGCCCGCTGTGCCATGGGCAGAAACACCACCGGTCCGGCTCCCGGCCGACCGGTGTTGCCCGGGAGCGGGAGCGTCGCCAGGCGGCGCGGGGCTTCAATTCAGCGGAACTGCTTCAAGAACCGGATGTCGCCGTCAAAGAACAGGCGCAGGTCGTTCACGCCATAGCGCAGCATCGTCAGGCGGTCGGGCCCCATGCCGAAGGCAAAGCCGATGTAGCGCTCGGGGTCCAGGCCCATGTTGCGCACCACGTTCGGGTGCACCTGGCCAGAGCCCGCCACTTCCAGCCAGCGCCCGGCCAGCGGGCCGCTCTGGAACTGGATGTCGATCTCGGCGCTGGGCTCGGTGAAAGGGAAAAAACTGGGGCGGAAACGCAGCACCAGGTCGTCCGATTCGAAGAAGGTGCGACAGAAATCGGTGAAGACGTATTTGAGGTCTTTGAAGCTGACGTTCTCCCCGATCCACAGGCCCTCGCACTGGTGGAACATGGGCGAGTGCGTGGCATCACTGTCCACGCGGTAGGTGCGCCCGGGCGCGATGACGCGGATCTCGGGCATGCCGGCCCCGCTGTCGATGGCCGCGCGGTGGCGCTTGACGTGCTGCACCGCGTGGCGGATCTGCATCGGGCTGGTGTGCGTGCGCAGCAGATTGGGCGCCTGGGCGCTGCCGCCTTCAACGTAGAACGTGTCGTGCATCGAACGCGCCGGGTGGTCCTCGGGCGTGTTCAGGGCGGTGAAATTGAACCAGTCGGACTCGATCTCGGGGCCTTCGGCCACCTCGAAGCCCATGGAGCCGAAGATCGCCTCGATGCGCTCCAGTGTCAGACTCACCGGGTGCAGACCCCCCTGGCCGCGCTGACGCCCGGGCAGGGTGACGTCCAGCGCCTCGGCCTTGAGTTGAAGGTCAAGCTCGGCTTCAGCCAGCGCCTGGCGCCGCGCCGTGAGCGCCGCTTCCACCGCCTGCTTGGTCTGGTTGATGGCAGCGCCGCGGGTTTTCTTCTCGTCCACGGACAAAGCCGCCATGCCCTTCATCAAGTCCGTGATGCGACCCGACTTGCCCAGGAACAGGGCCTTGGCATTTTCCAGTTCGGCCGGGGTGGCAGCTTGCGCGAAAGCCTCGCGCGCGCCCTCAACCAGTGCGTCCAACTCGTTCATGTGTGTGCTCGTGCGTTGCGGAAACAAAAAAGGGGCTGAGAGCCGCGAGGGAAATCCCTCAAGCCTCAACCCCTTTGAGCGACTGGAGGTGCTGCAGCCCGAAAGGCCGCTGCACCCCGTCGTGAATCAAGCGGCCAGCTTGGCTTTGACTTGCTCCACGATGCTGCCGAAAGCAGCCGGGTCGTTCACGGCCAGATCGGCCAGAACCTTGCGGTCGATCTCGATTGACGCCTTCTTCAGGCCATTGGCGAACTGGCTGTACGTCAGGCCGCAAGCGCGTGCACCAGCGTTGATACGCGCGATCCACAGCTGACGGAAGACGCGCTTCTTGTTGCGACGGTCA
>JAGXRS010000157.1 GCA_018335615.1 Hydrogenophaga sp.
ACCACGGTGTGGCCCGCCGCCGCCAGCAGCGAAATGGCCACGCTGCCCACCCCGCCGTTGGCACCGGTCACCAGCACCTCGCCGCCGCCGGGCGACACGTCGTGTTCGGCCCAGTGGCGCTGCAGGGCCATCACGCACAGCATGGCCGTGTAGCCCGCGGTGCCGAAGGCCATCGCGTCGCGAGCGCTCAGGGTATCGGGCAAGGCCACCAGCCAGTCGCCCTTGACGCGGGCCATCTGCGCCAGGCCGCCCCAATGCGTCTCGCCCACGCCAAAGCCGTTGAGCAGCACGCGGTCGCCCGGCTGCCAGCGGGGGTGCTCGCTGGCGGTGACGGTGCCGGCGAAGTCGATGCCGGGCACCATGGGAAAGCTGCGCACCACCGGCGAGCGGCCGGTGATGGCCAGGCCGTCCTTGTAGTTGATGGTGGACCAGTCCACCCGCACCGTCACATCACCGCTGGCGGGCAGTTGCGATTCGTCGAGCGACGTCAGGTCGCAGCGGTAGCCACTCTCGGGCTTGGTGATCAGCAGGGCGTTGAACATCGGGTCATCTCCGGACAGGAAGCGAGGAAGGAAACGGGGCAGCGGCACGCGGGCAAGCGGCGGGCCGGGTCAGCCGCCACCACCAGCCCGATGGGCAGTGTGCTCGGGCGGCGTCTCACGCCACAGGCGCACCAGCATCCACCAGCCGAGCCCGGCGTTGGTGAGCGCCAGCAGGCTGAGCAGCCAGCGCAGCGCGGTGGGCGGATCGGTGAGGTGAACGTACCAGGCCAGCAACGACGACAGCGCGTTGAAGGCCAGCATCAGCCAGAACAGGCCGCGCCGGGGTTGCCACAGGCGGTGCAGGGAGCGTGAAACAGACATCGCCTCATTGTGCCGCGGGTGCCTGCGCCTGCTCCTGTTCCTGCAGCAGGCGCCACATCACCTTGCCGCTGCCACTCTTGGGCAGCGCCTCCACGAACTGCACCGTGCGCGGGCACTTGTAGATCGCCATGTTCTCGCGGCACCAGTCGATGATGTCCTGCTCGGTCGTGCTGCCCCGGTGCGCATCGCGCAGCACCACCACAGCCTTCACGCTCTCGCCGCGGTAGCTGTCGAGGGTGGGAATCACGCAGGCCTCGGCAATGGCGGGGTGGCGGAACATCAGGGCCTCCACCTCGGCCGGCCAGACCTTGAAGCCGCTGGCGTTGATCATGCGCTTGAGTCGGTCGGTGATGAAGAAATAACCCTCTTCGTCCACACGGCCCAGATCGCCGGAACGGAAGTAGCGTTCGCCCTCGAAGGTGACGAACGCGGCCTCGGTCGCCTCCGGGCGCTTCCAGTAGCCCGAGAACACCGAAGGACCGCGGATGATGATCTCGCCGGCCTCGCCCACCGGCATTTCCTGCAGCGTGTCGGGGTCCACCACGCGTGCGTCCACGCTCATGAAGGGGATGCCCAGGCACTGCTGCTTGGGCGCGTCGGGCGGGTTGTTGTGCGAGGGCGCGGCGGTCTCGGTCAGGCCGTAGCCCTCCGCGTAGCGCAGGCCGTACTGCTCGAACAGGCGCTGGGCCACCGCCTGCGGCATGGCGGCGCCGCCGCCGCCGATCAGCACCAGGCTGGAGAGGTCGTAGCTCGCGAAGTTCGGGCTGGCCAGCAGGTCGATCACCATGGTGGGGATGTTGGCCCAGTGGGTGACGCGCCAGCGGGAGATGAGGCGACCGGCCAGCTCGCGGTCCCAGCGCGGCATCACCACCATCGTGGCGCCGGTGTAGACGCCCGCGTGAAGGCCCACCACCATGCCGGTGATGTGGAACATGGGCACCACCAGCAGCGCCACATTCTCGGGCGAACTGTTGCTCCAGAGGCTGCCCGCCACCGCGTTGTGCATCACGCTGGCGTGCGTGTGCATGCAGCCCTTGGGCAGGCCGGTGGTGCCGCTGGTATAGGGCAGCACCGACAGGTCCGCCGGGCCGCGATCGTGCGCGGGCGGCGCTGAGGTGCAGGTCAGCGCCTGGGCCCAGTCGGTCACCGTCCCGTCGGGCAGCGTGGGCAAGGCATGGCGCGTGCCCAGCCAGGACTGCCACGTCGGCGGAATATCCGCCGCCGGGCCGATGGCGTCGCTGTAATGGCTCACCACCAGGTGGCGCAGGCGCTGCGGTGGTGGCAGGGACGCGCTGGCCTGCAGCAGATCGGTGGCGAGGTCGGCGGCGCAGATGGCCACGCGCACGTCCGGGTCGGTGAGGGTGTGCCTGAGCTCTTCGGCCCGGTTCATCGGGTTGACCGGCACCACCACCGCGTTGGCCCGCAAGATGGCGAAGTGCGCCACCGCCCATTGCGGGCAGTTCTGCATCAGCAGCATCACGCGGTCGCCCGCCTGCACGCCCTGCGCGTGCAGGTGCGCGGCCAGGCGCTCGGCCTGCTCCATCAGTTGGCGGTAGCTCAGCACCTGGTCAAAGAACACCAGCGCCGGCTTGTCCGGGTAGCGCCGTGCACTGATCGCCAGGTTCTCCCACAGCGACGTGGCCGGGGGTGTCAGGCTCAGCGGCAGGCGCCGGGGCCAGAAGCGGTGGTGGGGACGCTCGGGCGCACGCTCGGCCACGGGGGTGTCCGTCGGGGAAATGCTCATGGCTTGTCTCCTGCTGCTGTTTGCGGCACAGCATACGGGGGGCCTGCGTCGCGGCGCAAGCCGCCATGTCGCCCTTGGGACGGAGGGGAGATGGCAGGGGTGGGATGGCACGAAACATGCTGTTACTGACTGGGGGTTGACGCGGCCGCGTTGTATACGATGGTTCTATGAAAACTTTGCATGCAGCGCCCACGTAAACCCCGATGCACCGCCCGAAAAGGCGGCACTACAGTCGCTGGGCGGCGCGGATGGCACTTTCATGGTGCACCTGCCGACCACGACCGGCCCACCACGTTTGGAGAACAACACATGACCCTGAACCCTCTGAAAACCGTCGCTTTCGGCCTGAGCGCCGCCGCCGTGCTGCTGAGCCTGCCCGCGCATGCCGGCAAGGACCTGGACGCGATCAAGAAACGCGGTGAGCTGATCTGTGGCGTGAACACGGGCCTGGCCGGCTTCTCGGCGGCCGACAGCCAGGGCAAGTGGAGCGGCCTTGATGTGGACGTGTGCCGCGCCGTGGCCGCGGCGATCCTGCGGGACTCGGAGAAGGTGCGTTACGTACCCCTCACGGCGCAGCAGCGCTTCACCGCCCTGCAGTCGGGCGAGATCGACATGCTGGCGCGCAACACCACCTGGACACTCACCCGCGACGCCTCGCTGGGTCTGCACTTCGTGGGCGTGAACTTCTACGACGGCCAGGGCTTCATGGTGCCCAAGCGGTTGAACGTGACAAGCGCCAAGCAGCTCAAGGGCGCTACCGTGTGCGTGCAGTCGGGCACCACCACCGAACTCAACCTGACCGATTTCTCGCGCACCAACAACCTCAGCATCCGGCCCGTGGTGTTCGAGAAGGTGGAAGCCGCCACCGCCGCCTACGTGGCCGGCCGCTGCCAGGCCTACACCACCGACGCATCGGGCCTGGCCTCGATCCGCGCCAAGGAAACGCCGAAGCCCGAGGACCATGTGATCCTGCCCGAGCTGATCTCCAAGGAGCCACTGGGCCCGGTGGTGCGCCGTGGCGACGACGAGTTCTTCGCCATCGTGAAATGGGTCGGTTACGCCCTGATCGAGGCCGAAGAGTTCGGTGTGACGCAGGCCAACGCCGACCAGATGAAATCCAGCACCAACCCCAGCGTGATGCGCCTGGTGGGCGGCGGCACCGAAGACACCGGCAAGCTGCTCGGGCTGGACAAGGAATGGGCCTTGCGCGCCATCAAGGCGGTGGGCAACTATGGCGAACAGTTCGAGCGCCATGTGGGTCCCAAGACGCCCATCGGCCTGCCCCGTGGCAGCAACAACCTGTGGAACAACGGCGGCCTGATGTACGCGCCGCCGGTGCGCTGAAGGCGACGCGGAGCAGGGTGCCACCCTGCTCCGCCAAGCACTGAAGCCCCCGCCCCGCCCGGGCAGCCGGCCGGTGGCCCCC
>JAGXRS010000158.1 GCA_018335615.1 Hydrogenophaga sp.
GTGAGGGCTGTGCGTGGGTGGAACATGGTGGCCAAAGTGTAGCAA
Organism: Hydrogenophaga sp.; assembly: GCA_018335615.1. Lineage (GTDB taxonomy): Bacteria > Pseudomonadota > Gammaproteobacteria > Burkholderiales > Burkholderiaceae_C > Hydrogenophaga. Next base: position 46 of record JAGXRS010000158.1, read on the forward strand.
AGCCATCCGGGTGCCCACACGCCATGTGGCCCCACACGAAACCGCATCGGCGCGCACCCGGAACAACCCGCTTGATTTTCTTTCACGGCTACCGAACAATTAAAAAGAACGATCGTTCGTTTATTTTTCAACACCCGAGTGGAGCCCACCTTGAACCCTTGCAGCCGCCATTCCTCTGCCCTGCTTCGCTCAATGCGGGCGTTCTTGGTGCTGGGGGCACTGACCACGCCATTGGCGACCACCGCGACCACCGCGGCCACGGTGGACGTGGGCGGCGTGAAGTTGGAAGAACGCCTCACGGCACACGGCAGCACGCTGCGGCTCAACGGGGCCGGCATTCGCCACAAGGCCGTGTTCAAGGTGTACACCGCCGGCCTGTACCTGACCGAGAAAGCGGCCACCACGGAAGAGGTGCTGACGACCAAAGGTCCGAAACGCCTGGCCATCACCATGCTGCGCGACATCGACTCGGGTGAAATGGGCAAGCTCTTTGCGCGCGGAATGGAAGACAACATGGAGCGCGGCTCCTTTTCCAAACTCATCCCGGGCGTGATGCGCATGAGCCAGGTGTTCACCGATCACAAGATGCTGCGCACGGGCGAGACCCTGGTGATCGACTGGGTGCCCGACACCGGCACGGTGCTGACCGTGAAGGGCAAAGTGGAGGGCGAACCCTTCAAAGAGCCCGAATTCTTCAACGCGCTGATGCGTATCTGGCTCGGGCCCAAGCCGGCCGACGGGCAGCTGAAGGACGCCCTGCTCGGCAAGCCCAAGGGATCCTGATCGGCCGTTTGTCCCGCGCGCGGCCCCGGCTGTCCGCCCGCCCGGTTAAGTCTGAACACCTACTTCGGCTCTCCTGTTGGAATGCGGGCTTTTGCTCCTGCATTGCCCGCATGAACCGACGCCCTCTCATCCTGACCGCCCTGGCGGCCGCCCTTCCCTGGGGCGCACTGGCCCAGACCGCCCCTGCTGGCACCAGCGACCTCGTGGTCGCCCAGATCGGGCCCTTCACGGTGCTGCCAGCCCCCGACCCCAAGGAACTCAACGAGGGCATACGCGCCGGGCTGGCCGAGGTCAACGCAGCCGGCGGCATCCAGGGGCGCACGGTGCGCCTGCTCACGCTGGACGACACCTACACCTATGAGGGCTTCAAAACACAGTTGGCCAAGGCGCTGGAAGCCAAGGCGGTCGCGCTGCTGACACCGCTGGGCTCGGCCACGCTCAAGGCCATGCTCGACGACAAGCTGCTCGACAGCACCGACATCGTGGTCCTCAACGCCGTGCCGGGCGCCAAGGTGCTGCGCGAACCCGGGCACCCGAAACTCTTCCATATCCGCGCGGGCGACGAACAGCAGATCCGCAAGATCGTGGCGCATGCGCGCGCGCTGAACATCCAGTCGATGGGGGTGCTGCACCAGGACATTCCCATGGGCAGCTCGGGCCTGGCCTCGGCGCAGGCGGCCGCCAAGGCAGAAGGCGGCAGCGTCGAGATCACCAGCTACCCGTCCTCGACCGATCCCGCCGCCATCACCTCGGCGGCACAGGCGCTGGCCAAAGCGTCCCCCCACTCGGCTCTCGTGGTGGGCGCGCCCAAGTTCAGCGGAGAGGCCATTGCCGCGCTGCGCAAGGCCGGCGTGGTGCAGCAGATCTTCACGCTGTCGTATCTGCCCGCGCCGGCACTGGTCAAGTTCGCCGGGCAGGGCGCGCGCGGCGTGGGCATTGCCCAGACCTTCCCCAACCCCGCGGGCGTGTCGCTGGGCTTGCAGCGCGACTTCCGCGCTGCCATGAAGAAGACACACCCCGACCTGACGCTCTATTCGCCGTTCCACATGGAGGGCTACATCACCGCCCGGGTGTTCGCCGCCGCGGCACGCCGCGCCCGCACGCTGACGCCATCGGGCATCGCGCAGTCGCTGCACGCGATGGGCGAACTGGACCTGAGCGGATTCCGGACGAACTTCAGCAAAAGCAACGAGGGCAGCGGCTGGGTGGACATCGGCGTGGCCACGGCCGACGGCAAGCTGATCTACTGAAGCCGCGGCAAGCCGAGCGCGTCGAGCCGGTCGAGGTAGGCGTCGGCGTCCACGGCCCGCACCGGTTCGCCGTGGTTGTAGCCGTAGGTGACCAGCGCCACCGGGCAGCCGGCGCCCCGGGCAGCCTGCGCGTCGTTCTGCGAATCGCCCACCATCAGCGTGCGCGCCGGCGCGGTGCCCAGCGCCCCGCAGGTCTTGAGCAGGGGCAGTGGGTCGGGCTTTTTGCGCTCGAAGCTGTCGCCTCCGAACACATGGACGAAGTACCCGTCCAGCCCCTTGGCCCGCAGCAGCGCCTGCGCGAAGGCCAGGGGCTTGTTGGTCAGGCAGGCCAGTGCCCAGCCAGCGCCGCGCATCTGCTCCAGGCCCGGGACCACGCCGGGGTACACGTCGGAGAACTGGCCGTTGATGGCGAGGTAGTGCCGCTGATAGGCGCTCCAGGCGCGTTCGTAGAGCGCGTCCACCGACACGGCCGGGCAGGCCTGCCCGACACCCTTCACCTCCGGCAGCGCCAGCTGGTGCGCCAGCACACTGCGGATGAGGTGCTCCGAGCCCTTGCCCACCGTGCGCTCGACAAGCGCGCGGTCCACGCCGGGCAGCCCCAGCTCGGCCAGGCTGCGGTTGAGGGCGACCTCGAAATCGCCCAGCGTGTCCACCATCGTGCCGTCGAGATCGACGATGGCGGCCTGTAAGTCCGAAAAAATCAAAACCATCTCCGAAGCGAAGTGAAGCCCGACCAGGGATGCCGTGGCACCGGCTCTGCCGGGCCACCCGCATCACCCCCATTGAGGGGGTGACGCGCAGCGGTGCGGGGGTTAGCCCAGTGCCGCTCTCATCTGGTCGATCACGGCCTTGTAGTCCGGCTTGCCGAAGATCGCGCTGCCGGCCACGAAGGTGTCGGCGCCGGCGTCGGCCACGCGGCGGATGTTGTCGGCCTTGATGCCGCCGTCCACCTCCAGGCGGATGTCGCGGCCGCTGGCCTCGATGCGCTTGCGCGCCTGCTCGATCTTGCGCAGCGCCGAATCGATGAAGCTCTGACCGCCGAAGCCGGGGTTCACGCTCATGATGAGGATGAGGTCGATGTCGTCGATGGTCCAGTCCAGCACGTCCAGCGGCTGCGCCGGGTTGAAGGTCAGGCCTGCCTTGGCACCCTTGGCCTTGATGGCCTGCACGCTGCGGTGCACATGGGCCGAGGCATCGGGGTGGAAGCTCACCAGGTCGGCACCGGCGTCGATGAAAGCGCCCGCCAGCGCGTCCACCGGCTGGATCATCAGGTGCACGTCGATCGGCACCGGCGTGCCGTCGGGCTTCTTCGCATGCGGCTTCAAGGCCTGGCAGACCATCGGCCCGAAGGTGAGGTTGGGCACGTAGTGGTTGTCCATCACGTCGAAGTGGATCCAGTCGGCGCCGGCGGCAATGACGTTGCGCACTTCCTCACCCAGGCGGGCAAAGTCGGCAGAGAGGATGGACGGGGCGATGCGGTAGGTGGACATGGGCGGCCTTCTGTGGGCAAACGGTGGAGGTGGGCCGCATTTTCGCAGGCCCGCCAGGGACTTGCCCGGGCGCGGTAACATGCCGTTCATGTCGAAATACCAGTTCACCTGCGAAGTCGAGCCTCAGTACCTGCGCGAACAGTCCTCGCCCGACGAGGACCTGTACGCCTTCGCCTACACCATCACCATCACCAACACCGGTGATGTGCCGGCGCAGCTGATCGCCCGCCACTGGGTGATCGACGACGCGCGCGGCCACACCGAAGAGGTCAGGGGCCTGGGGGTGGTGGGCAACCAGCCGCTGCTGCGCCCGGGCGAGTCGTTCCAGTACACCAGCGGCACCCGCCTGGCCACGCCCACCGGCAGCATGCGCGGCAGCTTCTTCTGCGTGGCCGAAGACGGCGAGCGCTTCGACGCCGAGGTGCCCGAGTTCGCCTTGCGCGCGGGTGGCACCGGACCGGGCGAACGACCCCCGCGCGTGCTCCACTGAAACACACGACACCGGCCACCGACCTGCGTTCACGGACCGCCGCGCAACGGCGCCACGATCCCATGGAACTGCCCTCGCTGCTCCGCACCCTGGACCCGCACGCGCCGCTGGCGCAGCGCCACCTCTGGCTGATCGAGCTGCTGCGCTGGGTGCGCGGCGACGCCAAGGACCCGCAGACCAGCGTGGCGCGCGTGCGCGAACTGCTCGACGCGGTGCAGGACCAGCCCGAGTGGCGGGCGCGCTGGCACCTGTGGTGGCAGGCCTTCGTGTCCAGCG
>JAGXRS010000159.1 GCA_018335615.1 Hydrogenophaga sp.
GGCGAGATCGACCTGCACATCAGCGGCTGCATCAACAGCTGCGGCCACCACCACAGCGGCCACATCGGCATCCTGGGCGTCGACAAGGACGGCCAGGAGTGGTACCAGGTCACGCTGGGCGGCTCCGACGGCACGCGCCTGTCGGGTGATGCCGTGCCGGGCAAGGTGATCGGCCCCTCGTTCGCCGCCAACGAAATGGTCGACGTGATCGAAGCGCTGATCGACACCTACCGTGTGCAGCGCCAGCCGGCCGAGACCTTTGTGAACACCGTGAAGCGGGTCGGCATCGAGCCCTTCAAGACCGCCGCCAACGCCGTGCGCGTGGCCACCGCCCGCACCCCCGTTGCCGCCTGAACCCGCCCGAGACCTGCCCATGAACGCCACGATTCAACTCTTTCAGGCCGACCGCTTCAGCGCCGACGAAGCCGGCACGCTGACACTCCCCAACGACGCCGACCCGCGCGAGGCATTGCTCGACGGCATCCACACCGTGCAGCTGCAGTTTCCCCTGTTCTCTGACGGACGCGCCTTCAGCCAGGCCTTCCTGCTGCGCCGCCGCCTCGGTTTCACCGGCGAGATCCGCGCTGTGGGCGATGTGCTGATCGACCAGCTGGTGCAGATGCAGCGCAGCGGCTTCACGCAGGCGGTGCTGCGGGCCGACCAGAACGTCGAACACGGGCAGCAGCTGCTGGCGCAGTACGACGCTTTCTACCAGGGCGACGCGGTGGAGGTGAAGCCCCATTTCGCCCATCTCGCCGCGGCATAAGTCACAGGACGACACCATGAACACCCTTGAACTCGCCCAAGTCAACGCGGACATCGGTCGCGACGCGCCCGCGCTGGTGAAGTGGGCCCTGGGCCTGGAGCAGCCGTCCATCGTCACCACCAACTTCCGCCCTTTTGAAGCGGTCATCCTGCACCTGGTCACCCAGGTCAGGCCCGATGTGCCGGTGGTCTGGATGGACAACGGTTACAACACCGAGGCCACCTACCGCTTCGCCGACGAGGTGACCCGGCAGCTCAAGCTCAACCTGAAGATCTACCTGCCGCTCCGCTCGCGCGCGCACCGCGAGGCGGTGGAAGGGCCGACACCCGCGCTCGACGATCCGCGCCACGCGGCCTTCACCGAGGAAGTCAAGCTCGAACCCTTCGCGCGCGCCCTGCGCGAGACCGCGCCCCAGGTCTGGTTCACGGCGCTGCGCGCCACCGACACCGCCGTGCGCGCGCAGATGGACCCGGTGAGCATCAACCCGGGCGGTCTCATCAAAGTGGCCCCGCTGCTGCACTGGACCTCCAAGGATCTCTACCACTATTGCGAACTGCACGGCCTGCCCAACAACTTCGACTACGTGGACCCGACCAAGGGCGAAGAGAACCGCGAGTGCGGCCTGCACCTCGCCCATTGAAGACGGCCCACCGAACCGAACGCCCGAACACGATCATGAACGCCCGAATCGACACCGCCGTGCTCAACACCGCCACCCCCAGCCACCACCTGAGCAACGCCCACCTGGACGCGCTGGAGGAAGAGACCATCTTCATCCTGCGCGAGGTGGCCGCCGCCTTCGAACGCCCCGCCCTGCTGTTCTCGGGCGGCAAGGACTCGCTGGTCATGCTGCGCTGCGCCGAGAAAGCCTTCGGCGCCGGGCGCATCCCCTACCCCCTGCTGATGATCGACACCGGTCACAACTTCCCCGAGGTGACCGACTTCCGCGACAGCCGCGCCGCCGAGCTGCAGGCCGAGCTGATCGTGCGCAGCGTCGAAGACTCGATGAAGCGCGGCACCGTGCGCCTGGCGCACCCGGGTGAGAGCCGCAACGTGCACCAGTCGGTGACCCTGCTCGAAGCGATCGAAGAGTTCCGTTTCGACGCGCTGATTGGCGGTGCCCGCCGCGACGAGGAAAAGGCCCGCGCCAAGGAGCGCATCTTTTCGCACCGCGACAGCTTCGGCCAGTGGCAGCCCAAGGCCCAGCGCCCCGAGCTCTGGACGCTGTTCAACACGCGCCTGGCTCCCGGTGAACACTTCCGCGTGTTCCCCATCAGCAACTGGACCGAACTGGATGTGTGGCAGTACATCGAGCGCGAGGCCATTGCCCTGCCCTCGATCTACTACACCCACCAGCGCGAGGTGATCGACCGCCGCGGCCTGCTGGTGCCGGTGACCGAACTGACGCCTCCTAAAGACGGCGAGACGGTGCAGATCCGCGACGTGCGCTTCCGCACCGTGGGCGACATCACCTGCACCTGCCCGGTGGAAAGCCTGGCCGCCACGGCCGCCGACATCGTGATCGAGACCCTGGCCGCCGACGTGAGCGAGCGCGGTGCCACGCGCATGGACGACAAGACCTCGGAAGCCTCGATGGAGAAGAGAAAAAAGGACGGGTATTTCTAGCCCACCCCATGCCGGCTCACTGCGTGTAGCCGGCTCCGCCCCTCAAGGGGCAACACCTGCGGCCCGGCGAAGCCGGTTCCGCGGTGTTCTGGGTTTAGACACTTGCTCCGGCCACCTGTTTGACTTTGTGATTGACCAATATGACCACCACTTACCCCGTTCGGGCTGAGCCTGTCGAAGCCCCCGCCCAGGACACCCGCCCCGCGCTGAAGTTCATCACCTGCGGCTCGGTCGATGACGGCAAGAGCACGCTGATCGGTCGCTTGCTGGTGGACAGCAAGGCCGTGCTGCAGGACCACCTGGCCGGCGTGCAGCGCCAGGGCGAGACCGACCTCGCCTTGCTGACCGACGGCCTGTCGGCCGAGCGCGAACAAGGCATCACCATCGACGTGGCCTACCGCTACTTCAACACCGAAACCCGCAAGTTCATCATCGGTGACGCGCCGGGCCATGAGCAGTACACGCGCAACATGGTCACCGCGGCCTCCAGCGCCGACGCCGCCGTGGTGCTGGTGGACGCCACCAAGCTGGACTGGCGCGACGCCGGCCTGAAGCTGCTGCCGCAGACGCGCCGCCACTCCCTGCTGCTCAAGCTGCTGCGTGTGCCGTCCGTGGTGTTCGCCGTCAACAAACTCGACGCGGTGGAAGACAGTGCCCTGGCCTTCAGCCACATCAGCGGCGCCCTGGCCGCCTTCGCAACCGATGCCGGCATTGCCGTGACCGCCACGGTGCCCGTCTCGGCCCTGAAGGGCTGGAACGTGGTCGACGCCGCGGCCGACGCCGTCTGGTGCGGCTACAGCGGCCCGACGCTGCTCGACATCCTGGAGCACCTGCCCGTCACCCCGGCCGACACCGCGCTGCCCTTCGCATTCCCTGTGCAATGGGTCGAAAAATTCTCCTCGTCTTCCGACACCAGCCAGGGCCGTCGCGTGTTCTGGGGCCGTGTGGCCACCGGCCGTGTGCAGCCCGGCCAGCCCGTCAAGGTCATGCCCAGCGGCCAGACCGCCACCGTCGCCCAGGTGCTCAACCACGTGCGCCAGCCCCAATCGGTTGCCGCCGGCCACAGCGCCGGCGTCGTGCTCGACCGCGAGGTGGACGTCTCCCGTGGCGACTGGCTGCTGGCCGTGAACGAACAGGGCCAGGCACTCGAAGCCAGCCGCGAGATCCGCGCCACCGTTGCGTGGATGGACGATGAAACCCTGGTGGCCGGCCGCGTCTACTGGGCGCTGCACGGGCACCGCTGGGTCAAAGCCAAGGTCAAGCGCATCGTGCACCGACTGGACATCCACACCCTGGCCGAGGAAGATGCCACCCAATTGGAGCCCAACGCCATCGGCCACATCGAACTGAGCCTGCAGGAGCCGCTGGCCACCGCGCCGTTCGCCCAGTCGCGCGCGCTCGGTTCGCTGGTGCTGGTCGACACGGCCAGCCACAAGACATCGGGGGCCTTGCTTGTGAACTGAAACCGGCTGTTTCCCCCTTAACTTATGTCAAGGCCAGGGCCTTGCCCCGGCCTTAACCTCCGGGAAACCCTAAAATCCGGGGTTTCACCGATTGTCGAATCATCACCATGACCCACGTCGTCACCGAATCCTGCATCCGCTGCAAATACACCGATTGCGTCGATGTCTGTCCCGTGGACTGCTTCCGGGAAGGCCCCAACTTCCTCACCATCGACCCCGATGAGTGCATCGACTGTGCCGTCTGCATCCCGGAATGCCCGGTGAGCGCGATCTACGCGGAAGAAGACCTGCCCAAGGACCAGCTGCACATGACGAAGCTCAACGCCGACCTGGCCCGTCTGCCGGGATGGAAGAGCATCACCAAACGCAAAGAGCCGCTGCCGGATGCCGACGAGTGGAAAGACCGTACGGGCAAGCTGCCCGAATTGCTGCGCTGAAAAAAATGGAACCCAAACTGAACCAAGAAGTGATGGACACCGCTGCTGCCCACGACGGACCGATTGAAACCGATGCCGTCATCGTCGGTGCAGGCCCCGTCGGCCTGTTCCAGGTGTTCGAACTCGGCCTGCTGGAGATCAAGGCCCACGTGATCGATTCGCTGGCCTACCCCGGCGGCCAGCCTGTGGAGCTGTACCCCGACAAGCCGATCTACGACATCCCGGCGATTCCGGTGTGCACCGGCCAGGAACTCACCGACGCGCTGCTCAAGCAGATCGAGCCCTTCGGTGCCACTTTCCACCTGGGCCAGGAAGTCACCACGGTTCAGCAGCAGGACGATGGCCGTTTCTTTGTGGAAACGTCCAAGGGCACCAAATTCCTCACCAAGACGATCTTCATCGCCGCCGGCGTGGGTGCCTTCCAGCCACGCACGCTGAAGGTGGACGGCCTGGAGGCTTTTGAGGGCTCGCAGCTGTTCTACCGCGTGAAGAACCCGGCCGACTTCGCCGGCAAGAACCTCGTGATCGTGGGCGGTGGCGACTCGGCGCTGGACTGGGCGCTGAACTTCGTCAACGAAGGCCCGAACAAGGCCGAGAGCGTCATCCTGATCCACCGCCGCGACGGCTTCAAGGCCGCGCCCGCCAGCGTGGCCAAGATGCGAGAGCTGTGCGACCAGTACGAAATGCAGTTCATCGTCGGCCAGGTCACGGGCTATGACGAAAAAGACGGCAAGATCACCGGCGCCAAGGTCACCGGTGCCGACGGCGTCACCCGCGTGGTGCCGCTGGACGTGCTGCTGGTGTTCTTCGGCCTGAGCCCCAAGCTCGGCCCGATTGCCGAGTGGGGTCTGCAGATCGAGCGCAAGCAACTGGTGGTGGACACCGAGAAATTCTCCACCAGCATTCCCGGCATTTTTGCCGTGGGCGACATCAACACCTACCCGGGCAAGAAGAAGCTGATCCTGTCGGGCTTCCATGAGTGCGCCCTCGCCGCCTTCGGCGCGATGCCCATCATCTTCCCCGAGAAGAAGGTGTTCCTGCAGTACACCACCACCAGCCCCAAGCTGCACAAGGTGCTCGGTGTGGAATCGCCGGTGTTCGACTGACAACCCGCCTGCGAACGCGGCCACCCGCGATCCGACCCCTTCTGAAGCCCTCCCTTGTGGAGGGCTTCGTCATTGCGGGGCTTACAATCCGCTCGCGCTTCAAGAAGCGCATCCGCTAGGGGTGTTGGGGTCTGCACAGGTCCTGACTGAGAAAGTCCCTTTGAACCTGATTGAGGTAATCCTCGCGCAGGGAAGCAAGCGTCCAGCCTGGCCCCACACCCTGCCGTGTGCCGGCCTGTTCTGGCCCAGCCGACCTGCCGTCTGACGTCTCCGGACATTCCACATGGCACACCTTACCCTTCCCGCTCTGCGTCACCGCCCCTCGCCATTGCCCGTTCGCTCGGTCGTGGCCACTGCCTGCTTGCTGGCGGTTCTTTCCCCCTCACATGCCCAGTCGGCTCCGGAAACGCAAGGCAGCGACATGTCCACCGTGGTCATCCAGGGCAGTGCCACCAGCGCCGCGCCGGACATCAGCGGCTTTGGTGAGCAACCCCTGGGCCAGACCCCCATCAGCGCGACCGTGATCGGCGCCGACGCCATGGCACAGGCGGGCGCGCGCCG
>JAGXRS010000160.1 GCA_018335615.1 Hydrogenophaga sp.
GAGCACCCTGGCCGAGCAGCCAGTCGAGCCCATTGAACACGCTGGCCGCGCGGCTCTCGCCGCCGCAGGGCACCACGTCCACGTCAGCGGTGTCCACGCTCAGAAAACGCTCACCGGGGGCGACCACCACGACGCAGCGCCCGATGCGCGGCACGGCCTGCAAGGCGCCGAGCGTGTGCAGCACCAGCGGCATCCCGGCCAGCGGCTGGTACTGCTTGGGGCTCGCGGTACCGGCGCGCGAACCGCTGCCCGCACAGGGCAGCAGGGCATGGCACCGCGGCGGTGGCGCGGCGCTGTGGGGAGATTGAGGGTTGTCGGGTGGCATGGCTGAGGCTGCATTCTAGAATCACCCTTCACACCCCCGCCCCCACCGGCCGGGGGTGTTTGTCATGTCTGCGGCGCCTTTGCAGCCGTCCCGCACGGCCCCAACCGAGTAACCCATGGAACTGCCCAAACTCAACCCCGGCAAACGCTTCACCCTGCCGCGCCCCACCGGCTCGGCCGATGCGCTGCTGCTGGCGCAGCTCGCCGCGCGTGACAAAGCCGCCGGCCGGCTGACCGCCATCGTCACCGCCGACGCCACCGACGCGCAGCGGCTGATCGACGAAATGGCGTTTTTCGCTCCCGCCCTGCGCTGCGCGCTGTTCCCGGACTGGGAGACGCTGCCCTACGACACCTTCTCGCCGCACCAGGACCTGATCTCCGAGCGCCTGGCCACGCTCTGGCGCATCTCCCAGCACGACAAGGACACCGGCGCCGACGTGGTGCTGGTGCCCGCCACCACCGCGCTCTACCGGCTGGCACCGCCGGCCTTCCTGGCGGGTTACACCTTCCACTTCAAGGTGAAGCAGAAACTGGATGAGGCGAAGCTGAAAAGCCAGCTCACGCTGGCCGGCTACCAGCACGTGACGCAGGTGGTGAGCCCCGGCGAGTACGCGGTGCGCGGCGGCCTGATCGACCTCTTCCCGATGGGCTCGCTGGTGCCCTTCCGCGTGGACCTGTTCGACGACGAGATCGACAGCATCCGCACCTTCGACCCCGACAGCCAGCGCAGCCTGTACCCGGTGCCCGAGGTGCGGCTGCTGCCGGGCCGCGAATTCCCCATGGACGACGCCGCCCGCGCCAAATTCCGCAGCCGCTGGCGCGAACTGCTCGACGGCGACCCGACCAAGAGCCGCATTTACAAGGACATCGGCAACGGTGTGGCCACCGCCGGCATCGAGTACTACCTGCCGCTGTTCTTTGACGACACGGCCACCGTGTTCGACTACCTCGGCACGGAAGCCACCGTGGTGCTGCACGGCGACCTGGAACCCGCCTTCCAGCGCTTCTGGCAGGACACCAAAGACCGCTACCGCCTGGTGCAGGGCGACCCCGAGCGCCCGGTGCTGCCGCCCGAGGCGCTGTTCCTGGGCATGGAGCAGTTCTACGCGCGCGCCAACGCCCACGCCCAACTGGCGCTGCGCCCGGCGGTGGAAGACATCGCGGACAACGCCTTTGCCCAGAAGCTGGGCGATCTGTCGGTGCTGCGCGGCACCGACGACCCGCTTTCGCGCCTGCAGGCACATATCCGCCACACCGCACACCGCGTGCTGCTGCTGGCCGAGAGCGACGGCCGGCGTGAAAGCCTGCTCGATTTCCTGCGCGCCAGCGGTGTGAACCCGCCCGCTTTCGATTCGCTGGACGAATTCCGAAGCAGCGACGAGAAAATCGGCATCGCCACCGCCGGGCTCACGGTCGGTTTCTCGTCGCTGGAAGACGGCATCGACTTCGTGACCGAGACCGAGCTGTTCGCCGCCGGCCCCACCACGCGCCGGCGCAAGAAACAGGAACAGGTGAGCGATGTCGACGCGCTCATCAAGGACCTGAGCGAGCTCAACGTGGGCGACCCGGTGGTGCACAACGCGCACGGCATCGGGCGCTACCGCGGCCTGGTCGAGATGGACATGGGCGAGAAGAACCCGGATGGCTCGCCCGCCCTCATGGAGTTCCTGCACCTGGAATACGCCGACAAGGCCGTGCTCTACGTGCCGGTGAGCCAGCTGCAGCTGATTGGGCGCTACACCGGCGTGAGCGCAGACGAAGCGCCGCTGCACCGCCTGGGCTCGGGCCAGTGGGAAAAAGCCAAGCGCAAGGCGGCCGAGCAGGTGCGCGACGCCGCCGCCGAGCTGCTCAACATTTACGCCCGCCGCGCGGCGCGCCAAGGCCACGCCTTCCGTTTCTCGGCGCAGGACTACGAGGTGTTTGCCAACGACTTCGGCTTCGAGGAAACCGCCGACCAGCGCGGCGCCATCCACGCCGTCATCCAGGACCTGATCAGCCCGCGGCCCATGGACCGCCTGGTCTGCGGCGACGTGGGCTTTGGCAAGACCGAGGTCGCCTTGCGCGCCGCCTTCGTGGCGGTCACCGGCGGGCGGCAGGTGGCGTTTTTGGCGCCCACCACGCTGCTGGCCGAGCAGCATTACCAGACGCTGGTGGACCGCTTCGCCAAGTGGCCGGTGAAAATCGCCGAGGTCTCGCGCTTCCGCTCGGGCAAGGAGATCACCGCTGCCATCAAGGGCATTGCCGACGGCACGGTGGACATCGTGGTCGGCACGCACAAGCTGCTGAGCGAGTCCACCAAATTCCACAACCTGGGCCTGCTCATCATCGACGAGGAACACCGCTTCGGCGTGCGCCACAAGGAGCAGATGAAGGCACTGCGCGCCGAGGTGGACGTGCTCACGCTCACCGCCACACCCATTCCGCGCACGCTGGGCATGGCGCTGGAAGGCCTGCGCGACCTGAGCGTGATCGCCACCGCGCCGCAGCGCCGCCTGGCCATCAAGACCTTTGTGCGCAACGAGGGCAACGGCGTGATCCGCGAGGCCGTGCTACGCGAACTCAAGCGCGGCGGTCAGGTGTACTTCCTGCACAACGAGGTGGACACCATCGAGAACCGCAAGCAGGCACTCGAAGCCATCCTGCCCGAGGCACGCATTGCCATCGCCCACGGCCAGATGCCCGAGCGCGAGCTGGAGCATGTGATGCGCGACTTCGTGGCCCAGCGCTACAACCTGCTGCTGTGCTCCACCATCATCGAGACCGGCATCGACGTGCCCACGGCCAACACCATCGTGATGAGCCGGGCCGACAAGTTCGGCCTGGCCCAGCTGCACCAGCTGCGCGGGCGTGTCGGCCGCAGCCACCACCAGGCCTACGCCTACCTCATGGTCCCGGAAATCGAGGGGCTGACCAAGCAGGCGGCCCAGCGGCTGGACGCGATTCAGCAGATGGAGGAACTCGGCAGCGGCTTCTACCTGGCCATGCACGACCTGGAGATCCGCGGCGCGGGCGAGGTGCTGGGCGAAAACCAGAGCGGCAACATGCTGGAAGTGGGTTTTCAGCTCTACAACGAGATGCTGAGCGAGGCGGTCGCCTCGCTGAAGGCCGGGCGTGAACCCGACCTGCTGAGCCCGCTGAGCGTCACCACCGACATCAACCTGCACGCCCCCGCCCTGCTGCCCAGCGACTACTGCGGCGACGTGCACCTGCGCCTGTC
>JAGXRS010000161.1 GCA_018335615.1 Hydrogenophaga sp.
CACGAGAGTCCGACGACGACACACCAGTACGTTGAGGCCGACCTCGCTATGAAGGAGAAGGCGCTGGCCAGACTTCAGGATCCCAACGTAGTCCCGCGCCGGTTCCGGGCAGACGACTCGCTATTGGAGTTCCTCAAAACCCTTTGACTATGCGCAGTTCAACGGCGCGACCGCTGTCCCTCTTGAGAGGGCAGCATCGCCTCGTCGCAGGGCCAACTGCACATAACTGGGTCATGTGCATAACGCTGCATACCGGACCCTGCCTGCAACGTCGGACGGCTCCCCACGGCATCCAGTTCAGTTCCTACGAAGTCAGATTTCGCACCATGGTGCCAACCGTTTGACATATGCGGTTGGTCCACAGGGCATTCCTTGATCTGTTTGCTCTTGCGCGGTTCTCGCGCTTGAGCGCCAGGCCCATCGCATGCGGTCGGACGGTCCGACCCCATCGGATCAAGCCAAGGAGTGAAAAGGTAGTATTGATGGCAGGATAGGCTGCGCGCCAGCAAATGGCTGACAAGCAGTCAGCGTCATCAAGGGAGAAAACAAAGAATGGCGAGACGCAAGAAAACCAGCACGGCCGATGAACTGCTGGAACTGGTAGCGATGCTGCCCTGGTGGGCGGGCGTGCTGCTGGCGCTGGGGAGCTACTTCGTGCTCCACACCATCGCATCCCAACCGGTGGTTGTGCCTACACAACCCGGTCAAATGGGCTCGATGGTCACACAGTCGATTTGGAGATCGCTGGCCACTGTCGGTCAGTACTTCCTCCCCTTTATCTGCTTGCTGGGTGCGGCCACGTCCGCCTGGCGGCGCCGTGAGCGAAAGAACCTGGTGACTGATGTGACCAGGAGCAAAGCGATCGACGCGCTCGATGGCATGAGTTGGCGCGAATTTGAAATGCTCGTGGGCGAAGGATTTCGCCTGCAGGGTTACCAGGTGCTGGAAACTGGAGGCGGTGGTGCCGACGGCGGCGTGGACCTCGTGCTCACCAAACCGGGCATGAGCGGCGGCGAAAAGTTTTTTGTGCAGTGCAAGCATTGGCGCGCCTACAAGGTCGGCGTGGATGTGGTGCGCGAGCTGTACGGCGTGATGGCCGCCAAGGGCGCCACTGGCGGGTTCGTGGTGACCTCGGGTCGGTTCACCGAAGAGGCCATTAGCTTTGCCAGCGGTCGAAATGTGACGCTGGTTGATGGGCCGAAGCTTCACGGGCTGTTGCGGCAAGCCCAGTCGGGCGCCGAGCGCTCGCCCTCCCAGAAGCCGGTTGTGTCGGTTACTCACTCCCCTGCGCCGTCAGTTCAGTCATTGTCTTGTCCCTTGTGCAAGAACTCGATGGTTCGGCGAACCGCCAAACGCGGTGCCAACGCCGGCAACGAGTTCTGGGGCTGCACCGGCTATCCGACCTGCCGTGGCACGCGTCCGATCAACTGAATCCAAGGACAACAATGGCATTGCCCGATGGTCTCTATGACCTGCTGCTGACCGAGGGTCTCGTCCGATCGCTGACGGAAATCGATGCATCAAGAACCGATGTGTCTGCGCTCAGGGGTGGGGCAACCGATTTCCTGGCCGATGTCATCACCCGCCAGCTCTCGACCATCCTCGACGATATGTCTGGCGACGAGGCCGAGAAAGCCAAACGGCAACTCGAACTGGTCAATGAGCTGCTGGTGATGCTGCGACAACGGCTTGCGGGTAGCGGCTCGAATGGCGTCTCTTCGTCCGGTAGCGTGGTTGACCTCGTGGCACCACCCCTACGGGTTCTGAAAGCGGTTCAACGCGATCAGCAGTTTTCTGTGTCGCCGGAAATTGGTCTGGGCGTGCCTTGGCTGTTCACAGCCGGCAAGGGCTCACCGTCGTTGCTGCAGGAGATTCGTCGCGAGCTGGCATCGAGCGATCAGGTGGACATCCTGGTCAGCTTCATCACGGTCTCAGGCGTTCGCAAGCTGCAGGATGTGCTGCAGCAGATCACTGCGAAGGGTGCGCAGCAAGAGGGACAAGCGCAACAGAAGACCCGACTGCGCATCCTCACCACCACGTACACCGGCGCAACCGAGGCGCGCGCATTGGACGAGCTGGCGCGCCTGCCTGGATGTGAGGTGCGCGTCTCACTGGATGGCCGGCGCACCCGTCTGCACGCCAAGGCCTGGCTGTTCCAGCGAAAGACGGGCTTCGGTTCGGCGTATGTCGGCAGCGCCAACCTCTCGGGTGCCGCGCTGACCGGCGGGCTGGAGTGGACGGTCAAGCTCACCCAGCGCGCGCAAGAGGCGTTGTTCGCCCGCGCCGTGGCCCACTTCGAGACGCTGTGGGCGGACAGTGAATTCCAGCGCTACGACCCGGACAACACCGAACACCGGCAGGCCTTGGCGGCGGCGCTGGGCCGCGAGTCGTTTGGCGGCGAACCATCCGCCACGATCAGCTTCTTTGATCTGCAGCCCAAGACCTACCAGCTGGACATGCTGGAACAGCTGGCCACCGAGCGCGCGCACGGCCGCAGCCGAAACCTTTTGGTGGCAGCCACTGGTACGGGCAAGACGGTGGTGGCCGCGTTCGACTATCGCAACACCTGCCGTATCGAAGGTGGACGCCCTCGACTACTGTTTGTGGCCCACCGGGAAGAAATCCTGCGCCAGGCCCTGCGCACCTACCGCGAGGTGCTGCGTGATCCGGAATTCGGCGATCTGCTGACCGGGAGCCACCAACCCGAACGCTGGGACCACCTGTTCGCCACCATCGACAGCGTGACCAGCCGCGATCTGGTGGCCACTGCCGGCGCCGACCACTGGCACACGGTGGTGGTGGACGAATGCCACCGCCTGGCGGCCGACCGGTTTGACGCCTTCGCCCGTGCTGTTCGCCCCAGCGTATTGCTCGGGTTGACGGCTACACCCGAGCGCAGCGACGGTCAGCCCATTTCTCCGTACTTCAATTCGCGGCCGGACGGCAGCCCGGCAGTCGAACTGCGGCTGTGGCATGCGCTGGACCTGCAGTTGCTCACACCCTTCGAGTACTACGCCTGCGACGACGCCACCGACTTTTCCGCCGTTCCATGGGACAGGCCGGGCGAACGTGAGGCGGTGGCGAATCTGGTCACCGGCAATGACGTGCGCGCCAGGCTGGTCATCAATGAATGGCGCCGTCTGGCTTCCGACGCGAAGCGGTCGCGCGCCATCGTTTTTTGCGTGTCGGTGGCGCAGGCCGAGTTCATGACCGATTGGTTCAACCGCGCCGGTCTTCCTGCTGCCTGCGTGGTCGGCACGACGGCGCCGGAAGAGCGGCGACGTGCGCCGCAACGCCTGCTCAACGGCGAGCTGTGCGCGCTGGTCACGGTGGACCTCTACAACGAGGGCATCGACTTGCCGATGGTGGATACGCTGCTGTTGCTGCGTCCCACGCAAAGCCCGGTGCTGTTCCAGCAACAGATCGGCCGCGGCCTGCGCCTGGCGCTCGGCAAGGAGAGCTGCCTGGTGCTCGACTTCGTTGGCCAGCACCGCGCCGAGTTCCGGTTTGACCGCCTGTTGTCGAGTCTGACCGGCTTGTCGCGCCGCGAACTGGTGGACGGTGTGGAGAACGGCTTCGGCAGCTTGCCACCCGGTTGCCACATCCACCTGCAACGCCAGTCGCGTGAACAGGTGCTGCAAGGGCTGCGTTCGCTGACCACCCAGAACTGGCGCCGCTTGAAAACCGAATTGCAGACCTATGCGGCCCTGCGGGGTCGGTCGGCCATCCGGCTGGCCGACTTCCTGCACGACCAGGCGCTGGAGCTCGAAGACATCTACCGCACCGGTACCGGACAAGGCCGCAGCGGCTGGACATCGCTCAAACGCGACGCAGGCCTGATCGTCTCGGAGCCCGGGCCTGAAGAGGACTATTTCAGCCGCCGCTTTGGAGATCTGCTGCATGTGGATGATCCGCGCCGACTCGATGTGATGACGGCTGTGGGTTCGCGCCAAGACGGCTCGCCGGCACTCGATGCAGAGGACACGCTGGGTGTGCAGATGCTGGCCTACCAGATCGATGGACGCCACGAGCAGGCGGCGGGTCACGACGCCTTTCTGGAGCGCTTGGAGCGTCACCCCACCATCGCGGCGGAGATGGCGGAACTGTCTGCTCTTCTGCAGGCCCGCAGCACCTTGGGCGCGCACCCCGTGCCCGGTCTTGACGACACGCCCTTGTGCCTGCATGCAGGCTACGGTGCTCGCGAAATCCTCACGGCGGTGGGCTGGCTGACGGCGTCGCGTCGCGTGCCGTTCCAGGCTGGCACCTTGTCATTGCACAGCCGAAAGACCGAACTGCTGTTCGTCACGCTCGACAAGAGCGAGGGCTACCACGATCGCATCGCATATCACGACTATGCGATCAGCGCCGAGCGCTTTCACTGGCAATCCCAGAACAGCGCTAGCCCGAACACGCCTGGTGGTCGACGCTATCTTGAAAGCGCGACCAATGGATGGCAGTTCCAGCTCTTCGTGAGACCGCGCAAGGGCGAGGCCTACCGCGCCTGCGGCCCCGTCATGCTGGAGTCGGCCGAGGGCGACCGCCCGATGAGCATCGTCTGGCGGTTGCAGACGCCGTTGCCGGCGCGGTTGTTCCGAGAGTTCAGTGTGCTGCGCGGGGCGTAGCGTTGGCCTCCACCACTAACCGTGCCGGCGTCTTGAAAACGTTCTTGGTGTTCCAGGCCAGAAACTCGGGCGCGGGCAGCAGGTCGACATGCTGAGGTGCGTGAATGGCACGTCCATGGAACTGCATTTCGCCCGCAATGCCTCGGCTTCCGCTGACCGCGTGCTGGCTGAAGACCACGCGATGTTGTGTGGGTTCAACAGTGAACACGCCCAGATCGAAAAGCTTGTGGTGTAGGGCGCATAACGATAAGCCGTTGGTTTCGATGTCTGGTCCGCCGACATGGTGCCATTGAATATGTGCGGCTTCCAGGCCCGCGGGCATGTGTCCGATGCGCAGGTCGAAGCCACAGACACAACAACGGTACTCGTAGGCGCGGAGCACCCGATCTCGGAAGCCAGGGTCGCGTTTGCGGCGTGCGGCTGTTGTGTAGTCCAACGCGGCTGTTGCCCCCTCTCGCAGTTCATTGGCGCCGTCCAGGTCCAGACCCAGTGTGGCCACGATGTCAGCATGTAGGGTGGCGGGGAAGTAGGTCTCCAGCATCCGTGAAGCGACAGCCTGAAGAAGGCCTGGAATGTGGCGCAGGGCTTCGTCGATGTCCACGGGGAAGCCTGCCTTGATGTGGTGTTCTCGAAGCTCACCCAGGTTGGGCGTGGCACCAGCAGGGCGTTTGAGGACTTCGCGTGGCCCGCTCAGGTCCCACGGCGCACCCTGTCCATCGGTTGCCAGATGCCAGAATGGGTAGTGCCTGGACTTTGGGGCGCTGCTCGGGCCGAACTCGGTCAGCAGCTGTTTCAGGGGTGCGTCGATGGCCTCGAACTCCACCAGCCTCGGTTCGCCGCGCTGCACCCGAGCCAAGGCCAATAAGATCAGCAGAGGTTTGTGTGGTGCATAGACACCTGCGCGTTGCGCCCGTCGGATGTTGTCGAACGCATCCAGGACTTCAATGGCGGTTTTCATGGGGCTTGTGTCTGGTCCGCAGCGGTCCAGTAGTCGGCTTTCTCCGGAATGACCCATCGCACACCGCCGCGCGGGTCGGGGCGGTCACCCGCATAGCGGGGGATCAGATGCATGTGCAAGTGGCGAATGGTCTGACCGGCGGCCGCACCATCGTTGATACCGATGTTGAAGCCCGCTGGGGCGAACTCGGTTTGGAGCTGTTGCTTGGCAGCGTCCAGCAATTCGAACATGGCTGCGCGCTCTTTCGCAGACGTGTCAAAGAACGATTCAATGTGCCGCAGCGGAATCACCAAGGTGTGTCCAAGCGTCACCGGGAACGCGTCTCGAACAACGATAGCGGTCTCATTCCGAAACAGCACACGACTCTGCGGCAGGCAACAAAACAAGCCCGGCATGGTTGTGAGTA
This sequence comes from Hydrogenophaga sp., assembly GCA_018335615.1. Classification (GTDB taxonomy): domain Bacteria; phylum Pseudomonadota; class Gammaproteobacteria; order Burkholderiales; family Burkholderiaceae_C; genus Hydrogenophaga. The sequence continues at coordinate 5,987 of JAGXRS010000161.1, forward strand.
TCCGGTATGCCCGAGGTGGTTTCGGAAGGCTGATTTCAGGGAATCACATCCAGGTTTTTGAGACGATCAGCGTGGGACATTCAGGGTCTTTCCGAGACATCTTGCGACGGTCCAGGCGCATGTGAGAGCATCTGGCTGCAACAGTCCAATGCCCTGGAACGCGTTGTACAGAGCCGTCATCCGACGGATGGCGCAAGTTTTCGAAACATGTTCCGACGCCTGTTTTGGGCAAATTGTCGGTGGTTCGAAGATGTTTTTCTTGTCAAATTTTCGTGCAGTAACTCACGCAGTAACTGCGGTTTTGGCAGTCCTTGTGGAGGCGTCTTTTTTGATCTCCAAGGGTTCTTGAGGTGTGGTCCCAGGCCACCAGCAGTATTCCAGCAAAAACGCCAACCCATGCAGGTTGGCGTTTTGCTTTGTGCGACGACAAGTCCGCGTGTCCGGTCCATTTCCGGGACGCGTCCGGTTTGTCTGAACCTTTTCCCTCTCTCCCGTTCAGCCCGAACGCTCAGTGTTCGGTTCAAACCAGTCTGCCCTACTGCCCGACTCCTTGCTCGAAACTGTCCGGCCGGCAGGTTGTTAAAGGGCTCTGGTGGACATCACGGGGGCGTAGAGGTGCCTCTCCCACTTCGGTTTTCTGACCCCCCACGCGTCTTCTGAGGAGCGGCGTGCAACCTGTGCAAGTCCCCTGTGCTCAGCACTTCTGCGGTCCGCTCGCAGCAGAAAATGAGTCGGAGGCACCTAAGCCTTGTAATACTAATTAAGGCCATGCGATGATTCTTGACGCGGCATGTACCGCTCAGGGGTCAAAAATGAATGCAGGCGAAGTCCAAGAAAAACTCAATGCTTTTTACCGACGGGGCATCGAAGAACTCAAGAACGGGAATGGTTTCACTGAGGAGCAGCAGGGGAAGCTGTCGTCCCCCTTCTTGCTGAACATTTCCGACGAGTATTTTAAGGCGCCGGTTCGCATCCTTTTCGTTGGACAGGAGACGGCCGGATGGGGCAAAGGGGGACTGGAGAGCACGCTCCAGAAAGACGACCCGCTAACCCCGCTGCTGGAAACCTACGCGAGGCTAATGCGGATGCCGAGATGGCGTGGAGCGTTCCACAAGAAGTACCGCCTCGTCGAGCAAAAGCTGGGGGGTGGAATCCGGGGCTCAATCGTCTGGAGCAACCTTCAGAAGATGGACGTGGACCGAGGCAAAGGACACTCAAGGAATTCCAAAAGGTATTCGGATCATCTGGACGCTTTCTCCGAAAAGCTGTTCCGCTACGAGGTCGAGCTCCTTCAACCAGACGTCATCATCTTCGCGTGCGGTCCACATTACGACCACCTCATCAAGAGGTTCTTCCCAGAGTACAAAACTGACGTTGTGATCGAGCCGCGAGCACTGTGGAAATTCAACATTGGAACCATCCAGTGCTACCGTACTTGGCACCCCCGCACCATTAAGTACCGTGGAAAGTACCCCATCAAGTGGTACTTCCAAAAGATCATCGACGATGTGCGAGAGAGTTTTTCAGGGGCGTACGCATGAACCGCCGCCTGTTGAGGCAAGCCGTGTCGCTGCTTGATGCCGATCCGAATCCAGCAGCCAATCAGCCAATCAGCCAATCAGCCAATCAGCCAATCAGCCCGATATGTCCCGCTGGAACGGCCAACGTTCCCCTGGACAATCGATCATGCGTGAACTCTCCCGCCTTCTTGCAAGGCGCCGATGGCAGCTGTGCTGCCCGGGCGCCTCTGGACCCGTGAACATGGGGGACGTCGCGTTGGAACGATCTGGAATCAGTTTTGCCCAGAAGCCGGCACCACGCGCAGCACACGGCCGTCCGGGTTGTCGGTCAGCAGGTAGATCGCGCCGTCGGGCCCGGCGCGCACGTCGCGGATGCGCTCGCCCAGTTCCTGAAACAGCAGCTCTTGCGGCCCGGGTACGCCCTTGTCCATGGGCACGCGGCGCACGCTGCGTTCCACCAGTGCCGCCACCAGCAGGCTGCCGCGCCATGCGGGGAACAAGGCGCCGTCGTACCAGGCCAGTCCGGCCGGAGCGATGGAAGGCGTCCATTCCACCAGGGGCGGCTCGATGCCGGGAAGCGTGCGATACGGCGTGATGCGGGCGTAGGTGTAGTCGACACCCCCTGTGGTGACGGGCCAGCCGTAGTTGGCCCCAGGCGTCATGCGGTTCAGTTCGTCGCCGCCGCGCGCACCATGCTCGTGGGAGTAGGGCACGCCATCCACCACCACCATCCCCTGCGGGTTGCGGTGCCCCAGCGAATAAATCTCCGGTAGGGCACCTGTGCGCTGGATGAACGGGTTGTCCGCCGGCACGCTGCCGTCCGGGTGGATGCGCAGCAGCTTGCCCAGATGGGTGTGCAGGCGTTGCGCGTCGGTGCGCTCCAGGTTGCCGTCGCCCATGCCAAACAGCAGCGTCCCATCGGGCAGCCAGGCCATGCGGCCTCCGAAATGCTGTGTGTCGGCCTTGGCAGGCCTGGAGGTGAAGATGGGCTGGACGGCCTGGAGTTGTCGACCGTCGAACCGGGCGCTCACCACGCGCAGGTGATTGGCCTCGGGTGTGCCGTGCGCGAACGACAGGAAGAGCCGGCCGTTGCTGGAGAAATCCGGGTCGAGCACCACGTCGAACAGACCGGCCTGTCCTCGCGCCAGCACGGGGGGCACGCCGGCCACCGGTTCCGCGCGCAGCTGGGGGCGGCCATCGGGCCCGGGCTCGATCAGACGGAGGCGGCCGGTGCGTTCGGTCACCAGCAGACGACCACCCGGCAGGAAGGCCAGCGACCAGGGGTGCACGAGCCCCGTGGCCACCGTCTCGACCCGGTAGCCCGCCGCGTGGACCGGCGCGGCCGGCATGGCCAAGGCCAGTACCCCCACAAGAAGAGCAAGCAGGTATTTCATAATGAAGATTATGAGATCCAGCGTCCCCGGTCATTCCCCCTGTGCTCGCTGGACGACGCACCTGGCCTCGCTGCTGCTGGCCTGGGTGCTGGCGGCGGCCTGGGGTTCGGTGGTGCAGACGCAGTGGAACCTGCAGGCGCTGGTGGCGCTGGATGTGGACCTGCCGTTGGCCGAAAGAGCCCGCGCAACCGGGCACGATTTGATCCGCTTCGCGCCTGTCTATGCCGGCATCCTGGCCGCAGGCTGGCTGCCTGCGCTGGCCGTGGCATCCTGGCTGGCGCGCCGCTGGCCCGCGTGGCGCAGCGCGCTGCTGAGCGTCGCCGCCGGGGTGGGCATGGTGGCCGCGGTGCGCACCGTCGACGCGGTGGCGCCCATGCCGGTGTTCATCGACGCCACCCGGCACCTGCCCGGCCTGTTGGCCATGGCCGCAGGCGCGGTGATCGCGGGCTTGCTCTATGCCCGGCTCACAGCGCGTCCATCGCGCAGACCTGCCTTGCCGACCTCCTCCAACACGCCGCCCACCCCCTGTCAAACCGTTGAGCGCCCACCCGATACACGATGAAAACCATTGACGAAATGCTCAACCTGGCGTTGCTGACGCCCGATCAGCACCACCAGATCAGCGCCTGGATTGCACAGGCCGACTCGCCCGAGGAGATCCTGAAGATGCCCAAAGGCCTGTGGCAGGCGGTCGAGCGTGCCAGTGCTGTGATGGGTATCGACGATGACCTTTTGCGCCCGCCCTCGCTGGACGCCGACGGTCTCGCGGTCACCTGAGAGCACCCGGCCCCGTCAATCCCAGCCCGGTACCTTCGTCAGCACGAAATTCATCGGCTCG
>JAGXRS010000162.1 GCA_018335615.1 Hydrogenophaga sp.
AAGCCAGCGTAAACGTGCACTCCCCCCGGGGTGCACAGGTGGGGTCCTGCCGCAACGACCCGTCGCCTGTGCCACCCCATCGCCTTGCCCGGCCCGACCGGGAATCCCTGAAGTACCAGCCCAGCCGCTGCGTGGCGCGCCCGGGACGATGGAGCCTCCGAACATGATCACCGAACTTGAATTCAAGAGCCTGGCCAGCCAGGGCTACAACCGCATCCCGCTCATGGCCGAGGCCTTTGCGGACCTGGAAACCCCGCTGTCGCTCTACCTGAAGCTGGCGCACGGGCGGGGCGACGGCAAGTACAGCTTCCTGCTCGAATCCGTGGTCGGCGGCGAGCGTTTCGGCCGCTACAGCTTCATCGGCCTGCCCGCGCGCACGCTGCTGCAGGCCAGCGGTTTCGGCGCCGAAGCAAAAACCGAGGTGGTGCGCGACGGCGTGGTGGTGGAAACCAACCACGGCAACCCGCTGGACTTCATTGCCGCCTACCAGAAACGCTTCAAGGTGGCGCTGCGCCCGGGCCTGCCGCGCTTCTGCGGCGGCCTGGCGGGCTACTTCGGCTACGACGCGGTGCGCTACATCGAGAAGAAGCTGGAGAAGAGCTGCCCGCCCGACACCCTGGGCTGCCCCGACATCCTGCTGCTGCAGTGCGAAGAGCTGGCGGTCATCGACAACCTCTCGGGCAAGCTCTACCTCATCGTCTACGCCGACCCTGCCCAGCCCGAGGCCTACGCCAACGCCAAGCGGCGGGTGCGCGAGCTGAAGGAGGCGCTGAAGTACTCGGTGAGCGCGCCGGTGGTCAAGCCCAGCCAGAGCCACCCGCCCGAGCGCGACTTCGCCAAGGCCGACTACATCGCCGCCGTGGAGCGGGCCAAGGAACTCATTGCCGGTGGCGACTTCATGCAGGTACAGGTGGGCCAGCGCATCAAGAAGCGCTACACCGAGAGCCCGCTATCGCTCTACCGCGCGTTGCGTTCGCTCAACCCCTCGCCCTACATGTACTACTATCACCTGGGCGACTTCCATGTGGTGGGCGCCTCGCCGGAGATCCTGGTGCGCCAGGAAAAAACCGAAGAGGGCACCAAGGTCATCATCCGGCCGCTGGCGGGGACACGACCCCGCGGCGCCACGCCCGAGAAAGACAAGGCGGCCGAGATCGAGCTGGTGAACGACCCCAAGGAACGCGCCGAGCATGTGATGCTGATCGACCTGGCGCGCAACGACATCGGCCGCATCGCGCAGATCGGCTCAGTCAAGGTGACCGAGGCCTTTGTGGTCGAGCGCTACAGCCATGTGATGCACATCGTCAGCAACGTCGAGGGCACGTTGATCGAAGGCATGACCAGCATGGACGTGCTCAAGGCCAGCTTCCCCGCCGGCACGCTCACCGGCGCCCCCAAGGTACACGCCATGGAAATCATCGACCAGCTCGAACCCACCAAGCGCGGCATTTACGGCGGCGCCTGCGGCTACCTGAGCTACGCCGGCGACATGGATGTGGCCATCGCCATCCGCACCGGCATCATCAAAGACCAGACGCTGTATGTGCAGGCGGCGGCCGGCGTGGTGGCCGATTCGGTGCCCGAGATGGAGTGGAGGGAAACCGAGCACAAGGCACGCGCGCTCCTTCGCGCGGCGGAACTCGTTGAGGAGGGCCTGGAATGAGCCAGAAGATTCAACTGCTGATGGTGGACAACTACGACTCGTTCACCTTCAACATCGTGCAGTACTTCGGTGAACTCGGTGCCGACGTGACCGTGGTGCGCAACGACGAGATCACGGTGGAGGAGATCCAGCGCCGGTTTGACGCTGGCCAGATCGACCGCCTGGTGATTTCGCCCGGCCCCTGCTCACCGGCCGAAGCGGGCATCTCGGTGCCGGCCATCCAGCACTTTGCCGGCCAGTTGCCGATCCTGGGTGTCTGCCTGGGCCACCAGAGCATCGGCGCGGCCTTCGGCGGCAAGATCATCCGCGCGCAGGAGCTGATGCATGGCAAGACGAGTGTCATCACCACCACGCAGGAAGGCGTGTTTGCCCACCTGCCCGAGCAGTTCACGGTCAACCGCTACCACTCGCTGGCCATCGAGCGCGAGAGTTGCCCCGACTGTCTCAAGGTCACCGCCTGGACGCCCGACGGCGAGATCATGGGCGTGAAGCACAAGACGCTGGCCATCGAGGGCGTGCAGTTCCACCCGGAGAGCATCCTCACCGAGCACGGTCACGCCATGCTCAAGAACTTCCTGGAGCAGGCCGCATGAAGACCGTTGATCTCAGAAGCGACACCGTGACGCAACCCACGGCGGCCATGCGCGCTGCCATGATGGCCGCGCCGCTGGGCGACGACGTGTTCGGCGACGACCCCACGGTCAACGCGCTGCAGGAACGCATCGCCGCGCTGACCGGCAAGGAGGCCGCACTCTTCATGCCCTCGGGCACGCAGAGCAACCTCTGCGGCATCCTGGCGCACTGCGGCCGGGGCGACGAGTACATCGTCGGCCAGCTGGCCCACACCTACCGCTACGAAGGCGGCGGCGCGGCGGTGTTCGGCAGCGTGCAGCCGCAGCCGCTGACGCAGGACGCGCAGGGTCGCATGGCGCTGGCCGACATCGCCGCGGCCATCAAGCCGGACGACCCGCACTTCGCCCGCACCCGCCTGCTGTGCCTGGAGAACACCTGGAACGGCCAGGTGATGCCCGACGACTACCTGCGCGAGGCCACGGCCTTGGCGCGCGAGAAGGGGCTCAACACCCACCTGGACGGTGCGCGGGTGTTCAACGCCGCTGTCGCCTCGGCTGCGCCGGGGCAGGATGCGATGGAGCGGCTGCGCGAGATCGCCGACCATTTCGACAGCCTCTCGGTCTGCTTCAGCAAGGGCCTGGGCGCCCCGGTGGGCTCGGCCTTGTGCGGGTCGCACGAGCTGATCGAGCGCGCCCGCCGCATCCGCAAGATGGCCGGCGGCGGCCTGCGCCAGGCCGGGCTGCTGGCGGCCTGCGCGCTGCACGCGCTGGACCACCACGTCGAGCGCCTGGCCGGGGACCACGCCAACGCCCGACGGCTGGCCGACGGCCTGGCGGGCATCGACGGCCTGACGGTGAAATCGGCCGCGACCAACATCGTGTTCGTCGATGTGGCCGAGGGCCGCGGCCCGGCCCTGCTGGACTTTCTCAAAGCCCACGGCGTGCTGGCCACAGGCCTGATCGGCCTGCGTTTTGTCACCCACCTGGATGTGGACAGCGCCGGTATCGACCACGCCATCGCCACCGTGCGCCGCTTCTTTGCCGAAGGCCCGGTGGACGCGACACCCGCGGCACGCACCGGCCCTTACTGAGCGCCGCCAAAAGCCAAACGCCATGCCCGACACGACACAGCTGCTCATGTTCATCGCAGCGGGCTGGCTACTCAACCTGACGCCGGGTCCCGATGTGCTCTACATCGTCAGCCACGCCATCAAGAGCGGCGTGCGCGCCGGCATGGTGGCGGCGCTGGGCATCGTCAGCGGCTGCTTCGTGCATGTGTTCGCGGCGGCGCTGGGCGTGGGTGCGTTGCTGGCCACCTCGGCCACGGCCTTCACCGCGCTGAAGTGGGCGGGGGCGGCGTACCTGTGCTGGATGGGGGTGACGCTGCTGTTCGGTCGGGGGTCGGGTTCGCCGTCCATCGTCCCGCCCGGTGTGCAGACGGTGCCCGAGCCGGTCGACCTGCGCCGCGTCTACCGGCGGGGCTTCCTCACCAATGTGCTCAACCCCAAGGTGGCACTGTTCTTTCTGGCGTTCGTGCCGCAGTTCATCGCCCCCGGTGCCGAAGACAAGCTGAGCGCCTTTCTGCTGCTGGGCCTGCTGTTCAATGTGAGTTCGCTGCCGATCAACCTGGGCTACGCCTGGGTGGCAGGCTGGGCGGCGCGCCGCGTCGGCGCCGTGCAGCGTGTCATGCACGGGCTGGACCGTGCGGCCGGCGCCCTGTTCATCGGCTTCGGCTTGCGCCTGGCCTTGTCCGACAATCTTTCCCGCTGATCCCTGGAGACACCCGATGCCCAACGCCCACAAAATCACCCCGCAGGAAGCCCTGCAGCGCACCATCGAACACCGCGAGATCTTCCACGACGAGATGCTGCACCTGATGCGGCTCATCATGAGCGGCGAGATGTCGCCCGTGATGATGGCGGCCTTCATCACCGGGCTGCGCGTGAAGAAGGAAACCATCGGCGAGATCACCGCCGCTGCGCAGGTGATGCGCGAGTTCTCCACCAAGGTGAACGTGGCCGACAAGACGCACCTGGTGGACATCGTGGGCACCGGGGGCGACGGCTCGCACACCTTCAACATCTCCACCTGCGCCATGTTCGTGGCCGCGGCCGCGGGCGCCAAGGTGAGCAAGCACGGCGGGCGCAGCGTCTCCAGCAAGAGCGGCAGCGCCGACGTGCTGGAGAGCCTGGGCGTGAACATCAACCTGCCGCCAGAGGCCATTGCGCGCTGTATCGCCGAGGTGGGCGTGGGCTTCATGTTCGCGCCCAACCACCACCCCGCCATGAAAAACGTGGCGCCGATCCGCCGCGAACTCGGCATGAAGACCATCTTCAACATCCTCGGGCCACTGACCAACCCGGCCTCCGCGCCCAACATCCTCATGGGCGTGTTCCATCCGGACCTGGTCGGCATCCAGGTGCGCGCGCTGCAGCGCCTGGGCGCCGAGCACGCGGTGGTGGTCTATGGCCGCGACGGCATGGACGAGGTCTCGCTGGGTGCGGCCACGATGGTGGGCGAGCTGAAGGACGGCGAGATCACCGAGTACGAAATCCACCCCGAAGACTTCGGCCTTACCATGGCCGGCAGCCGTGCGCTGCGCGTGGAAACGCCCGATGAGTCGCGCGCCATGCTGCTGGGCGTGCTGGAGAACCGGCCCGACCCGGCCTTGCGCGCCGCTGCCGACATCGTGGCGCTCAACGCCGGTGTGGCGCTCTATGCCGCCAACGTGTGCGCCGACATGGGGCAGGGCATTGCATTGGCCCGCCGCGCCATCGAGTCGGGCGCTGCGGCCGAGAAGCTGCGCACCCTGACGGCCTTCACACAGGCCGCTGCGGCGAGCGCCTGAGCATGCCTGTGTGGCTGCAGAACGAGGGCGCCTGGATGGCCCTTGGCGTGTCGCTGTTTTTTCTGGTGGCCGGTGTCGTGATGCACCGCGTGTTTGTGCGCGTGCTCAGGGGACCGCCCTCGCCACCGCCTTCCCCTTCCCAACCGAGTGAACCGCATGAGTGACATCCTTCAGAAAATCGTGGCCGTGAAGCACGAAGAAATCGCTGCCGCTCAGCGCCGCAAACCGCTGGACATGGTGCGTTTCGAGGCCGAAAGCCGGCTGCGCACGCGCGACTTCGAAGGCGCCCTGCGCTCGAAGATCGCCGCCGGCCAGGCGGCCGTCATTGCCGAGGTGAAAAAGGCCAGCCCGAGCAAGGGCGTGTTGCGCGAAGACTTCATTCCCGCCGACATCGCACAGAGCTACGCCGAAGGCGACGGCCAGGTCAGCGCCGCCTGCCTGTCGGTGCTCACCGACCGCCAGTTCTTTCAGGGCGAGCCCGACTTCCTCAAGCAGGCCCGTGCCAGCTGCGACCTGCCGGTGCTGCGCAAGGACTTCATGGTCGATCCCTACCAGGTCTATGAAGCGCGCGCCATGGGGGCAGACGCCATCCTGCTCATCGCCGCCTGCCTGGACGACGCCCGCATGGCCGATCTGGAAGCGCTGGCGCTCGGCCTGGACATGGCCGTGCTGGTGGAGGTGCACGACCGCGCCGAACTGCAGCGCGCGCTGAAACTGAAGACGCCGCTGCTGGGCATCAACAACCGCAACCTGCGCACCTTCGACGTCACGCTGCAGACCACGCTGGACATGCTGCCCGATGTGCCGGCGGATCGGCTGCTCATCACCGAGTCGGGCATCCTGTCGCGCGACGACGTGCAGACCATGCGCGCCGCGGGCGTGCACGCCTTCCTGGTCGGTGAGGCCTTCATGCGGGCGCCGGAACCCGGCCTCGCGCTGGCCGAGCTGTTCGGCTGAGAGGTTGGGCTGTGCAAGCAACGCTCGACCTTGGCGAATCCGGGCCAGCGCCCGGCAGCTGGGCCGATCTGGACGACCCGGGCGTGCTGCCCGGCTGGCGTCCCCTGCTCGACCGCTTTCGCGCATCGCCGCAGGGCCAGCAGCTGCAGGCTTTCCTCTGCGCGCGACAGGCACAAGGGGC
>JAGXRS010000163.1 GCA_018335615.1 Hydrogenophaga sp.
GCAGGGGTAGGCGGTCGGTGGGCAAGGTGGAGGGGTGTGAGGGACTCGACGCCCGTCAAGGGCACGGTGCGCCACGGGCACGCTGGCGGTCCATCGGTGCGCCCGGCGTGCCGCCGAGCCGGGAAACCCGACACCGCCGCCGCATGAGGCGCCGCGCCGGCAGGACCCTTTGAACGAGCGCAGCACAGCGATCGGTCGTGACGCGGCAGGAAACGCCCGGCCCACAAGACCCGAACGACAGCCGTAGCATGGAGCGCCGATGATAAACGGCAGCACGGGGCCTGCCCGAGGGGCCGAACGCAGGGGCAGCGAAAGCCCCGCCGCCCAGGGACCAAAAGTCTGCCCGACCCAAGCGGGAACGGCGGTGCGCCAGAAATGAAAACGCGAACGGTCACCCGTTCGCGTGGAGACAGGAGGGCCTGATCAGCAGGCGGTCATGGACCGCTCCTGCTCAGTGCGTGGCCCGTCCGTCCTTGGGGGCGAGCCCCGCGCCCAGCATGTTGGACCAGGACTGGAACACGGCGGCGGTGGCGGCACTGGCGGCGTCGGCCGCCGTCGAGGCGCCGTTCAGCGCGCTGCTGGCCGGAGAAGACTCGACGGCCGATGCCGCCGCGGCTTCCGTTACACGGCCGCTCGGCAGTTTGGGTACCAGCGCCACCTGCATGCGCATCATGGTGGCGGATATCTCCTGCATGTACTGGACCATCTCCTGCACACCGCCCATCACGAGCGTGGACTGGATGCTGAACAGTTCCGCGTTGCTGCTGGAGCTGCGCAGCTGTTCGGCCGCCTGCTGCAGCTTCAGGGCCGTGCGCTGAGCGGAATGCTGATGAATCTGCTGCACCGCCTCCATCTCCCGGAACAAGGAAGCGGCTTTTTCCGTCAGGTCGGCCACTTGCTGGTACGCGTGCATTTGCGTGGGGATTTGTTCGGTGTCGGTGGGCCGTCGGATCGCGGCCGATGATTTGGATGCCATGGTCGTCCTCTTGAAAGGTCAGGGTTGAGGGCGTGCCGGTCGAGAGGAAACAGCACTCATCGCCGTCATGAACCCGCGACACGACAGTGACGAGGCGTCCAGACAGCGTGGCGAAATTCTGTCGCACACCTGCTCTGGCACGGGCAACAAAACGTCAACCCGATGCCCGCGCCACAGCCGCCCATCCACTGGTTTCGGCGAACTGGCGCAGCAGAAATGAGGTCTTTATCAGCACAACACGTGCACGATCAGGTGCCCGTGGACCCCAAAGCATCCAGTCCACCCCGAGCGTGTGCACCGTGCCGCCGTTACATCACGAAAACCACCGATACCTTCGGCGATGCGCCTGCCCCACAGCCCATGCGCCTGCTCGACCTCAGGTGGATGTCCCGCGGCACGCCTCTGGCCGCATACGTTTGGTGACCTGGCCCGTCTGCGTGCGCACCAGAATGCGGGGCGTGACCTTCTCCATCGTTGCCCGGTGCGCACGCACCCACCAGGTCGGCGTGGCCGCCGTCACCGCGGTTCAGGCCGTCGGCAAACTGGCCTGCCATGCCATCGCCCAGGTGGGCGCCATCGCGTCACAGGCCAAGACCAATCCCTACCTGGCCTACGATGGCCTGCGCCTGCTCGAACGCGGCGTGCCGGCCGAAGAGGCCTTGCGTCGCGTCCTGGCCACCGATGCCGACGCAGACCAGCGGCAGGTGGGCGTCATCGACATCCGCGGGCGCACCGCGGGGTGGACCGGGCCGCAAGCCATCCCCTGGGCCGGTCACCTGCCCGGGCGCAACTGCCACGTGCAAGGCAACCGGCTGGCCGGACCCCAGGTGCTGGAGAGCACGCGGGCATCGATGCACAACACCGAACACCTCGACCTGGCCGAACGGCTCACCCTCGCCGTGCTGGCGGGCGACGCCGCTGGCGGCGACCTGAAGGGAGAGCGCTCGGTCAACGTGCTGGTGTTCTCGACCGAAGAGTACGCGCTGTGCGACATCCGCATCGACGACCACCACGCCCCGCTGGACGAACTGCGGCGCCTGTTCGCGGTGTACCAGACGAAGATCCTGCCCATCGTGAACACCCTGCCCAAGCGGTGTGACATTCCGCGGCCGGGGTGAGGACTTCCACCCGCTTCATGAACGCGGCCCCGGTCGCCGCCGATGCCGCCAACGCCGCTGCCATGGCCGTGCTGACATCCGCGTCCGGCCTGGTGGGCTGCAACGTGGGCGCCGGGGGCGAACGCACCACGCCCTGAACGCGTGCCCTGCCGCCACAGGGACTCGTGAAAGCGGTTGCGTATGTCCCTGCGTGGGCGGACCGGCATCTGCGTGGGACCGTTCTTTGCCCCTGGCGGGCAAGCAACGGCACCGTCCATCAGCCGTTCGCGCCCTCATCACCGCAGCAGGAGCGAAGCATGAAGCTGTTCAACAAACTCCCCGGCCACCAACGTTCTCCACCCGGGCTGGAAAGGCGCATCCTGCGCAAACTGCCCTTGATCTGGCTGGCCGGCACGCTGTTGCCGCTGGCGGCCAGCGCCGTTCGTTACGGCATGAACTTGCGCGAACCCAGTGCCGACGGTGACCGCGCGGTGGAGCAGTTCTTTTACGTCATGGTCGGCCTGGTGGGGCTGCACTGGACCCTGGTCTTTGCGCTCGCCATCGGTTGCGGCATCGTCATGCTGATGAAAGGGCCGGCCTACGTGGCGGACGCCTATCACCCGCAAGACAAACCCGACCGGCCCTGAGACGACCACCCAGGCGTTTGTCGACGCTCACACGGCAATTGCTCGCCTGTCGTCACACAGACTTAAAGTCCTGCCCGTGAAGTCGACAACTTAGCTGACCTTGTATGAAAAAAGTGAAGCGGTTCATCTTTAGAAGCGGCTCTGCACCCCCAGCATCAGGCTGCGCGGCCCGCCAAGCGCGAGCCACAGCGGGCTGTAGGCGCTGGTGCAGTAGAGGCGGTCAAAGAGGTTGTCGAGGTCCAGCGTCACCAGCTTGGCAGTGAAGGGGCATCAGGCCTTGCGCCAGCCGCGACGTACGACGAGGAAGAACCTGTAGCCCACCTCCAGCAGCCAAAGCGTCCAGCGTGCTCCCAGCAGGCGCCCCAGCCATGACCAGCCGGGCAGGGTTCGCCAGAGCCCCGTGAAGGCCGCGGCCCCGCTGACCAGGCTTCCATCCGGCCCGCGCAAGTGAAGTCGCGCCATGGCCGCTTCACGAGACAGTCCTTCACCCAGTTCGGCTGCATCGCAGCGCGACACATCCACCCACGCCACCTGGTCGGCCCCGGCTTGGCGCTGGTACAGCGCTATTTCGCGTGAGCAGACGGGGCAACCCCCGTCGTAGTACAGGGTGGGTTTGGATTCAGCCGCGTTTGGCATGAGACGGTACCGTTGTGAACAGGATAGTTCAGCGTTTGTCATGCCCCGCCAAGAGCTTGTCCACCATCCGGTTGAGGACCTGTACCTGTGATCCTTGGCGTGTGGCGTAGTGTGAGCTTTCATAACCCCACCAGTCCCAGCAACCGTTGGGTGCATTGCCGGTCTGTGGATACAGCACCACGATGTTGTTCTGTTCAGCCCAGCGATTGAACCCTGCCTCACGCACAAAACGCTGGCCGACATCACGGGCTGACTGGCGACAGCCGTGCAGCGCCACATGCAGTCGGCAAGGTGTGCCGTGCGCCTGCCGGCATGCGCCGGGCAGATAAACCCAGCCGGTGTCGCCGAGTGCGGTGCTGGCGCCAAAGGGTTTCTGGTCGAAAGCCAACAGATGCGCGTCAATGGCGAGTCCGCTGGGCTTGTTCAGACCGGGATACAGGTGGGACAACAGGTCACCCGCGAGGTCGAGATCGCAATCGTTGAGGAAGGGCGCAGCCGTTGCTGAGCAATCGCCGCCTTGCCCCTGCGTGACCATGCCGTGCCCTGCTTGCGGGTGGCGTTTGAACACGACGTTGGAAGGGTTCGAGACAAATTCGCCATAAAAGCTTTTCAAGGATTCCACCACGGCAGGCGCTACCGTGCTGTCTTGCTCCCCCGTGAAGAGGAAGACGCGCGAGCCGGCCAGTCCGGTCAAGGGGGCTATCGCCCCTTGCCGCGCCAGTGCACGCGTACGCCGTACCAGATGGGCCAGGGGTACGGGCTGCCAGTTCCGCATGCAACGCGTTCTCGCCGCGAGCAGCGACCCTTCGGCGCACAGATAGGGTCCACCGGCCACCGCAGCAACGCCACTGAATTTGTCCGAGTGAGCAACGTGGAGTTGCACGGCCATGAAGGCGCCTGCTGAAACGCCAGAGACCGTGACCTGTCGTGGATCAATGCGGGCCGTGGGTAATGCATCCGAACTAGTTGCGAATGTGGTGCCACAGGCGATCGACACCGCACAAATGGCCCTTCTCAGCGTTCGAGCGTTCAGGCTGCGCAAGACCATGGACGCGTGGTGAACAGCGAGCAAGCAGGACTTGAGTTGCGACAAGCCATACCGTCAGAAACCACCACCATTACAGCCGAGCAAAAAAGTCAGACGTCGATATTCCCCGCCCGCAGCGCATTCGTCTCAATGAAATCCCGGCGCGGTTCCACCTCGTCGCCCATCAGCATCGTGAACACGCGGTCGGCTTCAATGGCGTCGTCGATCTGCACGCGCAGCAGACGGCGCACGTTCGGGTCCATGGTGGTTTCCCACAGCTGGGCGGGGTTCATTTCGCCCAGGCCCTTGTAGCGCTGGCGGCTGGTGGTGCGTTCGGCTTCCGAGATGAGCCAGCGCATGGCCACACGGAAGTCGGCCACTTTTTCTTCCTTCTGCTTATCGCCCTCGCCGCGCATCACTTTCGCGCCTTCGCCGAGCAGGCCGCGGAAGGTTTCCGCGGCGGTGGCCAGGGCGCCATAGTCGGCGCCGTGCACGAAGTCCTGCGTGATGATGCTGCTCTTGATGTTGCCGTGGTGGCGGCGGCTGATGCGCAG
>JAGXRS010000164.1 GCA_018335615.1 Hydrogenophaga sp.
CCGATTCGGCGGGGGCCGCCGCCGTGCTGGCGCCCGGCACCGGTCTGAGCACCGCGGATTACGAACGCACGCAGGCGGGCCTGCACTACTTCACACCAACCGAATCGCTGCAGCAGCTCACCGGCCAGCCGGCGCCCCTGCAACGCACCGGGGAACGGCTGGCCACCGCCCTGCAGGACCTGGGGCTGTTGCGCCAACCAGTGGACTGGACAAGCCTGATCGATCCCGCGCCGGCCCATCGCAGTTCGCGGGTGGCGGGGACGGGCCCATGAGCGCGCTGGCGGTGCTCACGCGCGTGCCCGGGCGCTGGCTGGTGCCCCTGCTCATGGTGCTGCTCACCGTGAGCGTGGCCATCATCAACTACCGCGTGCAGATGGGCGCGGTGGCCACCCGGGTGGCCGAGCGCGAGGCGCGGGTGTTGCGGGAACGCCTCACCGTGGAACAGACCCGGCTCGACCTGGAGACCGCCACCGGGGACGCCCAGCTGCTGCGCCGCCTGGTGAGCAGCCTGGCGTTGCACGGCGGTCTTGATCACGCCCTGCTGGTCACCTCCGAGGGACTGGTCGAGGCCTCGCTGTCGCGCCGGCACATCGGGCGTCCGTTTGCCGAGTTGGCGGGCGACTGGACGGCCCGCCTGCACGCCGGACTGGTGCAGTCGCAGGCCCGTGGCAGCCGCGCCATCCAGGTGCAGTCGCTGCCCCAGGAGCAGCGACTGGCTGCCTTCGTGCCGGTGCAGGACGGGCGCTGGCTCGTGGTCAGCGAAGACCTGCGCGTGCCCCTGGCCCAGCACGTGGAGCAGATCCGGCAGGAGGTGCTGCGCGAGGCCCTGCTGTTGCTGGCGGTGGCGGCCTTGCTGGCGGTGCTGCTGCACCTGATCTGGTTCCGCCGCGCCCGCCAGCTTGGCCTGACCCTGGCGGCCATCGGGCGTGGGCACCTGCACGCGCGCAGCAGCCTGAGCGGCAGTGACGAGCTGGCCCTGATCGGGGCCGAGATCGACCAGATGGCCGCGCAGCTGCAGGCCGATCAGACCGAGATCCGGCACCTGAACGAGGTGGTCAACCGCTCGCCGGTGGTGGTGATCGAGTGGCGCAACGAACCCGGGTGGCCGGTGGCCTTCGTCAACGACGCGGTGGCCCAGTGGGGCTACCAGAAGGCCGACTGGCTGGTGGGACGCTGGCACTACGGCGAGCTGATCCACCCAGACGACGCCCAGCGCGTGCAGGACGAGGTGACGGGCTATTTCGCCCACGGCCCCGACGAGTACCAGCAGGAATACCGGCTGCGCTGCGCGGATGGGCGCTGGGCCTGGATTGGCGACCGCACCACGCTGAGCCGCGGGGATGGCGGGGCGGTGGTCGGCATCACCGGCATCCTGGTGGACATCACCGCACAGAAGGAGGTGCAGGCCGCGGCCCGCGAACAAGCCGACCTGCTGCGCATGTTCTTCGAAATGCCCTTCATCGGCATGGCCATCTCCTCGCCCACCAGCAAGCGCTGGCTGCAGGTGAACGACCGCCTGTGCGAGATCCTGGGCGACTCGCGCGAGGCGCTGCTGCAGAAGACCTGGGCCGAGATGACGCCCGAGCCCGATCTGCAGCGCAACATCGGGCACTTCGCCGACCTGGTGGCGGGGCACTGCAACAGCTACCAGATGGAAAAACGCTTCCTGCGCCCCGATGGCAGCGTGGTGCACACCGAGATCCATGTGCGCGCCGTCCACCACGCCGACGGCAGCCTGCGCCACCTGTTCACCACCGTGCAGGACATCACCGAACGCCGACGGGCCGATGCCGCCCTGCGCGACCACAAGGAGCGGCTGGAAAAAGCCGAGGAAATGGCGGGCCTGGGCAGCTGGTCCTTCGACCCGCAGGGCGAGCGGACCTGGTGGTCGCTCCAGATGTTCCGCAACCTGGGCCTCGACCCCGCGCAGGGCGTGCCCTCGCCCGAGGCCTACCTGGAACTCGTGCACCCGGACGACCGGGCGGTGGTGGGTGCTCACCTGCAGGGGATGGTGGCGGGTGCCGCCGTACCAGACGCCGACTTCCGCAGCAACCCGGCGCTGGGCCTTGTGCGGTGGTTCCACAGCACGGTGAAACGGCACGAGCGCGAAGGCCGCAGTGTGCCCCACTACACCGGCACCATGCTCGACATCACCCCGGTCAAGCAGGCCGAGGAGGCGCTCAAGCGCACCAACGAGGAGCTGGAGCAGCGGGTGCAGGAGCGCACGCGCCAGCTCAGCGAGGCCAACCACGAACTCGAGGCCTTCACCTACACCGTGTCGCACGACCTGCGCGCGCCCCTGCGCGGCATCGATGGCTACAGCCAGCTGCTGCAGGAAGAGTACGGCGCGCAGCTGGACGACACCGGGCGTTCGTTCCTGGAGCGCATCCGGCGCGGGGTGACGCAGATGAGCCAGCTCATCTCGGACCTGCTCGCCTATTCACACCTGGAGCGCCGCAGCCTGGGGCAGGACGCGGTGGCCGTGGGCCCGCTGGTGGAGCAGGTGCTCGACGGCTTCGGGGCCGACCTGGAGCGCCACGCCACCACCGTTCAGCGCGAGCTGGTGCCCATGACGCTGCGGGTGGACCGGGAGGCGCTGGCCATGGCGCTGCGCAACCTGATCGGCAACGCCATCAAGTTCAGCAGCCAGAATGCCCAGCCGCTGCTGCAGATCGGCGCGCGCACCACCGATGGTCGACACACGCTCTGGGTGCGCGACAATGGGGTCGGTTTCGACATGAGCTACCACGACCGCATCTTCGGCATCTTCCAGCGCCTGCACCGGGCCGAGGAGTATCCGGGCACCGGTGTCGGGCTGGCGCTGGTGACCAAGGCCGTGCAGCGCATGGGCGGCCGGGTATGGGCCGAGAGCACGCCCGGGCAGGGCGCCACCTTCTTTCTGGAGTTCCCCGCATGAGGTCCCCTGTTTCACCGCAACCGATCCTGCTGGTCGAAGACAACCCGATGGATCTGGACCTGACCTTGCGGGCCTTCAGCAAGAAGAAGTTCGCCAACAGCATCCAGATCGCCCGCGACGGCGAGGAGGCGCTGGCCTTCGTGCCGCGCTGGGACGCCGGCGAGCCCGTGCCCGCGGTGATCCTGCTGGACATCAACATGCCCAAGGTCACCGGCCTGGAGGTGCTCATGCAGCTCAAGAACCACCCGCGCTACCGGCGCGTCCCGGTCGTGATGCTCACCTCGTCGCGCGAAGACCGCGACCTCAAGGCCGCCTACGACCTGGGCGCGAATTCCTATATCGAGAAGCCGGTCAGCTTCACCAAGTTCATCGAGGTGGCCGAGCACATCGAGCTGTACTGGTGCGTGCTCAACGAGCGCGCCCTCTGATTTCCCACAAGGACCCACCATGATCAAGATCCTCATCCCCACCGACGGCTCCGCGTTCGCCATGGCGGCCGTGCACCACGCGCTGCACCTGGTGGGCGCCGGGCTGAAGGCCCGCTTCGTGGTGGCCAACGTGCAGGAAGCGGCCAACCTGTACGAGCTGGTGACCGCGCACGACCCGAACGTGCTGCAGCGCGTGAACGAGGAAGCCAGCCGCGACCTCATGCGCCCGGCCGTCAGCCTGCTCAACGCCGCCGGGCTGGCGGTGGAGCAGGACACGGCCACCGGCGACCCGGCCCATCTGCTGGTGGAGATCCTGGAGCGCCACGGCTGCCAGGCCGTGATCATGAGCACGCACGGCGGTGGCATGCGCGCGTCCATGCTGGGCTCGGTGTCGCAGGAACTGGTGCAGGCTTCACCCGTGCCCGTCACCCTCGTCAAGCCGCGCGAACCCGCGCAGGACAGCTGACACCCGGGGGCTGCGCCCCCGTCCTCCCGCCTTCCGAAGCACCCGAGCCGGGCCTGCGCACAGGCCCGGCTCTGCCGTGCCCGTTCGAGGCGCGGGCGGTGTCGGTGCGGCCGCCGGGGCTGGTTTTCAAATTACGTTTAGCGAAACGTGTTTACCGATGTGAAATTATTGGCTATAGTCGGCCCCTGACATCACCGCCGCAGCCGCGCGGCGCACGACAACGCAGGAGCAATGCAGCCATGGCCACCTACACCTACCCCACCTTCCCCTACCAGCCGCCCGCCGACCTGATGCAGGGTGCCCCGCAGCGCCGCCCGCTGGTCATCATCGGCGCCGGCCCCGTGGGCCTGGCCGCCGCCATCGACGCCCGGCTGCAGGGCCTGGACGTGCTGCTGTTCGACGAGGACGACAGCGTGTCCTTCGGTTCGCGCGCCGTCTGCTACGCCAAGCGGGCACTGGAAATCCTGGACCGCCTGGGCGTGGGCGACCCGGTGGTGGACAAGGGCGTGAGCTGGAACGTGGGCCGCACCTTCATGAAGGAAGAAGAGGTCTACCGCTTCAACCTCGTGCCCGACGCCGGCCACAAGCGCCCCGGCATGATCAACCTGCAGCAGTACCACCTGGAAGAGGCGCTGGTGAAGCGCGCCACCGAACTGGGTGCCGACCTGCGCTGGAAGTACAAGGTGGTGGCGGTCACGCCGCTGGCCGACGGTGCGCGCGTGAGCCTGGAAACGCCCGACGGCGCCTTCGACATCGAGGCCGACTGGGTGGTGGTGGCCGACGGTGCGCGCAGCAACGTGCGCCGCCAGCTGGGTCTGGACATCGAAGGCCATGTGTTCAAGGACCGCTTCCTCATCGCCGACGTGGTGATGAAGGCCGATTACCCCGCCGAGCGCTGGTTCTGGTTCGACCCGCCCTTCCACCCCAACCAGAGCGTGCTGCTGCACAAGCAGAGCGACAACGTGTGGCGCATCGACTTCCAGCTCGGCTGGGACGCCGACCCGGAAGAAGAGAAGAAGCCCGAGAACATCCTGCCGCGGGTGCGCGCCATGCTGGGTGATGACCGCGAGCTGGAGCTGGAGTGGGCCAGCATCTACACCTTCCAGTGCCGCCGCATGACGAACTTCCGCCACGGCCACCTGCTGTTTGCCGGCGACGCGGCGCACCAGGTGTCGCCTTTCGGCGCACGCGGCGCCAATTCCGGCCTGCAGGACACCGACGACCTGATGTGGAAACTGGCGCTGGTCATCAAGGGCCTCGCGCCCCAGGCGCTGCTCGACACCTACGACGCCGACCGGGTGTACGCCGCCGACGAGAACATCCGCAACTCCACCCGTTCCACCGACTTCATCACGCCCAAGAGCGCGGTCAGCAAGCTGTTCCGCAACGCCGCGCTGGAGCTGGCCCGCACGCAGCCCTTTGCCCGCAAGCTGGTCAATTCCGGGCGCCTGTCGGTGCCGTCCTTCCTGGTGCACTCGGCGCTGAACACGCCCGATGCCGACCGCTTCGCGGGCGACATGGTGCCCGGCGCGCCGCTGGACGATGCGCCGGTGGGGGTCAGTGGCGACGACCGCTGGCTGCTCGACCAGCTTGGCCACCGCTTCGTGCTGCTCGCCTTTGCCGACAGCGCCAGCCAAGTGGACGCCGCCTTGCCCACGCTCGCGGCCCAGGCCGCCGCGCTGGCCGGTGCCCCCATCCAGGTGGACACCGTGCTGGTGACCGCCCACGCGGGTGCGTCCCTGCCTGGGGTGGCGACCCTGCACGACCGCGACGGCCTGGTGGCCCAGCGGCTGGATGCCCGTCCTGGCACCTGCTACCTGATCCGCCCCGACCAGCACGTCGCCGCCCGCTGGCGGGCCTTCGACGCCAGCGCCGTACAGGCCGCGCTGCACCGCGCCACCGCGCAGGCGCCGCAAGCCGTGGCCGAGCGCCTGGCCGCCTGAACGGCCCCATGCCCCGACGCCTGAACGCCTACCGAACCGCCTGAAGGAGAAACCCATGTCCCTGCAACTGCAGCCCAACCTGGCCGAGCCCGGCCAGCGCTACTTCCGCGATTTCACGCCCGGTGACGACTTCTACGAGGCGCTCATCGAGACCCACCGCGACCTCAGCGACGAGCAGAGCCAACTGCTCAACGCCAAGCTGATCCTGCTGCTGGCCAACCAGGTGGGCGACATCGCCGTCCTGAAACAGGCCCTCGCCGCCGCCCGCGACAACATGTGACCACCCCTGCGCCGCGTCGCGCCTTCCCCGCAAGGAGACAGCGACCGTGGACCGGCCACGTCGGTTCCACGTCGTTCACCGAGCGGCTTCTCCCTTTTCACTGGAGCCCACCATGCCCATCCGCAAGATCCACCACGTCGCCTACCGCTGCAAGGACGCCAAAGAAACCGTCGAGTGGTACCAGAAGCACCTGAACATGAACTTCGTGCTCGCCATCGCCGAAGACCAGGTGCCGTCCACCAAGGCGCCCGATCCCTACATGCACCTGTTCATGGACGCGGGCGGCGGCAACGTCCTGGCGTTTTTTGAACTGCCCAACGCGCCCGAGATGGGGCGCGACCCGAACACCCCCGAGTGGGTGCAGCACATCGCGCTGGAAGTGGATTCGGTGGACGAACTCGAAGCCACCAAGGCCCGGCTTGAGGCCGCCGGTGTGCCGGTGATCGGCGTGACCGACCACACCATCTTCAAGTCGATCTATTTCTTCGACCCGAACGGCCACCGCCTCGAACTGGCGGCCAACACCGCCTCGCCCGAGATGATGCAGAAGCTCGATGAGGTGAAGTGGGACATGCTCAACGAATGGAGCCAGACCAAGCGCGCGCCCAAGCACGCCGCCTGGATGCACGAGCGCGAGTTCACGGCCAACTGAGGGCAGGCGCCACCGGTCGTCGCCATTCGGCGGCCGGGCCCTCAAGTCCTGCCCCATCCGGCCGAAATGCTGGTCAGACAGCCGGCACTGTGTCGTGCCGGTGCCTGCGAAGGGGTATGCCATGATCAACATTTCCACCAGCCACGTTGTGGCCTGGCCGGCACCGGCCGGACCGGCGGTGGCCCCGGTGTCGCCCGTCACGCCGGTGCAGCCCGTGCGCGAAACCGGGCGGGACGCGCAGGCCGGCTTCGGGGCCGGGCGCGATGGACAGGGTGCCGCGCCGCGCTCCCACGCCCCGCGCACGGGCTCTCCAGAGCCCGACGCCGCCGCCGAGGCGGCGCCCCTGCTGCCCCGCGGCTATGGCCCCCAGGGCGCCGAGCTGCGCAGCGGGTCGGCACCCGATGCGCTGCCAGGGGGCAGCGCCAGCACCGCACAGCAGAAGACCGCAGAGAAAGCCGAGCAGGCCGCTGAAGAGCAGGCCGAGGCGGCGGCCGAGCGCAAGCCACCCTTGCAGGCGGTGCTCACCACCGTGTGGGAGGCCAGTGCGGCGGTGGTCGAACGTGCCCTGGGCCGCCTCTCGGGCGCCGAGGCCGAGGTGCCGGGTGTCCAGAGCGACACGGCGCCCGACCTCGGGGCGCTGGCCGCCGCCCAGATGAACCGCCGACCCTTGCTGCTGGCGGCGGCCGAGCCTGCCGCCGCCCAGCCGATGCCGTGGCCGGTGATGCCACCGTCTGACGAGGACCCCTCACCCCACGTCGCACCCGAGGACGCCGGGGTGGTGGCGGTCGAAGACCTGGTGGCCTACGACGAACACGGCAAGGGCAGCCGCGCCCCGATCGAGGCCGGCAGCGTGATCAGCGAGCGGGTGTGAGCAGGGCGTAACGCCCGCGGCGCAGAGAAGGCGCTCAGGCGCCGGGGGCCGGGGATGTGTCGAACTCGCGCAGCGCCTGCTGGGTGACCTCGACGTCCCGCATCAGCTGAGCCGACAGGTGCGCCGGCATTGCCTCGGTGGTCTCGGTCGCCATCGGCGAAGCCGCGGCCGTGGAGGCCATGCACCAGGGCGTGAGCGACTACCTGCTCAAGGACAACATGCAGCGCCTGCCGCATGTGGTGCAGCGCGCCCTGGAAATGGCCGAGACCCGCAAGGCCAAGGCCCGCGCCGATGCCGAACTGGCCGAGTCGCGCCTGCGCCTGGCCGAACTGGCCGAGCACCTGCAGGTCAGCACCGAGCAGGAGCGCGCCAACATCGCCCGCGAGATCCACGACGACATCGGAGGCGCCCTGGCGGCGGTGAAGCTCGACCTGGCCTGGGTCGGCCGCCGCACCGACAGCCCCGAGGTGCTGGAGCATGTGGCCTCGGCCATGGAGATGCTGCAGCACGCGCTGGAGGCCAGCCAGCGCATCATGATGAACCTGCGCCCGCCCATCCTCGACCAGGGGCTGGTGGCGGCGGTGCAGTGGCTGGCGTCCAGTTTCGAGCGCC
>JAGXRS010000165.1 GCA_018335615.1 Hydrogenophaga sp.
CCCAGCCCTCCCCCAGAGGGGGAGGGAGCCATACGGGGAGCAAGTTGGTATTCGGATGTGCCTCTTCCCCCTCTGGGGGAAGGCTGGGATGGGGGCTCGCGTGAAGCAGCGTCCCCACCGCGAAGCACCCGGGCTCCCCAGGCGTTTACGTCAGGGATGCTCGGCATTCGCATGCACCTCGGTGATGCGCTTCTCCCGCCGCACCACATACAGGCCGCTGCCGATGATGATGGCCGCGCCCAGCCAGGTGTGGGCCGCGGGCAGGCTCTGCCAGATCAGCCAGTCCAGCCCCAGGCCCCAGGCCAGGGCGCTGTACTCGAACGGCGCCACCGCAGACGCCTGCCCATGGCGAAACGCTTCGGTGATCGCCAGCTGCCCACCGAAGCCGGTGATGGCCAGTGCCAGCAACAGCCAGCCGTCGCCCGCAGCGATCGCCACCCACTGCGGGGCCGCCAGCGCACCAGCGCCCACGGCCATCATCAGCATCATCGACAGCACCACGCTCTCGCTGCTGTCGGTGCGGCTGACCAGCCGCCCGGTCACGGCCGTCACGGCGTAGCACAGCGCGGCCCCCAGCACCGCCAAGCCACCGGTGGTCACCAGCCCGGCCTGCAAATCGCCACCGCTGGGCCGCAGCGCGATCAGCACCCCCACGAAGCCGCCCGCAATCGCCCACCAGTGCGCGGGCGGCACGCGCTCCTTCAGCACCGGCACCGACAGCAGGGTGATCAGCAACGGCGAAATGAAGAACAGCGTGTACGCGGCCGACAGTGGCAACTCACGCACGCCCAGCGTGAACAGCGCCAGCATGGTGATGCCCAGCACCCCGCGCAGCAGGTGCAGGGGCCAGCGGATGCGCGCCACCGTGTGCCAAGCCCCACGCCAGGTGATGTACGCCACCACCAGCGGCAGCGCCGTGGCACCCCGCAACGCGGCGATCTGCAGCACCGGGTAGCGCGCCGACAAGGCCTTCAGCACCGCGTCCATCAACGCAAAGAACCCCACCGCCACCAGCATGGCCACGATGCTGCGCAGGTTGCCGGACGGGTGGTGGTTGGAGGGGCGCATGGGTGGAGAGTGCTCGGAAGGCGGTGTCGAAAGGGGCGCCATTTCAGCACAGGCCGCCGTACCACGCTGTCGCGAACCACGGGGGCCGGGCGCACGGTCTGGCGGGCGTCGTTGAAATGGGGCCAGCGCTGGGGTGAGGTGAGGTGCCGGCCTATGTGGCTAAACAGCAACTGCCACAAGCCCTCCTAGATCAAACATCCTCACGAACTGCACAAGGTCCAAGCACACCGATCCAAATTTGCTTACAGTGAAGGCACTGTTTGTCGGCCAAACAGGTTCCCTCGCGCGCGTGGGGGCAAAACCCTTTGCCGATGCGATCCAGGTCTCACTTTTTAAAGGACGGAAAATGAAAAAGTCTCTCATCGCCATCGCTGTGATCGCCGCAGCCGGAGCAGCTTCTGCTCAATCCAATGTCACCCTGTACGGCGTGGCCGATGTCTGGGTTGGCAAGACCAAGAACGGTGACGCCGAAATGGGCAGCGGTGGCCTGGCCGCGAGCCGCCTGGGCTTCATCGGTACCGAAGACCTGGGCGGTGGCCTGAAGGCCCACTTCAATTTTGAACAGACCATTTCGCTGGACAACGGTGCCGCATCGGGCTTCGACCGCCAGGCCAACGTCGGCTTCAGCGGTGGCTTCGGCACCGTGAAGCTGGGCCGCAGCTTCACCGCGTTGGACGACATCCACGGCGCCGCCAACAGCGCTTTCGACTCCGCGCTGGCCGCCACCGGCACCGTCTGGGTGGGGTACACCAGCAGCGCCAATTCACAAATCTATTACGCGTCCCCCGAGGTCTCCGGCCTGAGCGGTGCCGTGGGCTTCACTCTCAGTGGCGACCAGGCCAAGACCGCCCCGGCTACCGCCACCAACGACATCACCAGCCTGCACCTGAAGTACAACAACGGCCCTGTCTTTGCGGGCTTTGCGTACCAGAACGAGAAGCAGATCGTGGGCGCCTCCGTCAAGCACATGTTGCTCAACGCCACCTACGATCTGGGCATGGCCACCGCCAAGGCATCCTTCAGAACCGTGAAGAACCCCGTGGGTGATATTTTCATCAACCCCAAGGCCACTGAGTACCACCTGGGTCTGGACTACCCCGTCAACAGCAACCTGACCCTCTCGGCGGGCTTTGCCAAGTCGGATACCGAAGCCAGCAACGGCGTCCGGACTGGCAAGTCTCGCCGCTCTGTCGGTTACGACTTCGCGGCCGGTTACAGCCTGTCCAAGCGCACCACCATGTACGGTGGCTTGAATGTCACCAGAACCAATGGCGTGAGAGACAACTTCGTTGCCGCCGGCGTGAACCACACGTTCTGAGTTTTCGACTTCACGGCGCGAGCGGTACCAGCAAGGCCGCTCGCTTCAAGCTCCGCCGGGAGCAACCAAAAAAAATGGCCTCATCGAGGCCATTTTTTTTGGTCTGCCCTGTTGAGGGTGCGCAGTGGGTAGATTCCATTCCACCGCGCACCCATCAAGGGTGCATCAATCGGCTAACGATCAGGTGGCCGCAGCGCCCGTGGGCAGCGGTGTCACGGTGATCACGCTACCGCCTACGCTGATGGTGGCGCCGCCATTGGGGGCCGCCGTCACCGTGACCGAGATGGTCTTGTTGCCTGCCGTGATCTGCATGGTGCCCAGCGTCAGCACGATCGGCACGTTAACCGTGGAGCCTACGGCAGCATTCACCACGGGCAGGGTGATATTGCATGGGCTCTGAACGAAGGTTTGCCCCACAGTCCAGTTTTGGGTAAAGATGCCCGTGGATTCGGTCACGCGAAAGAGGCAAGAGCCCGCTTCAATGACGCCCGTCACGCTATCAGAGCCAGAGGTCAGTTTGAAACCGGCAAACTCATTGCCCGAGGCGTCGGGTTTTTGGGTGATTTCCAGAACCGAGCCTGCTGGGGCCGTGGCGTTACCGGAGGTGCCGACGAAGGTCAGCTCAGTGGGCAGCGTGAAGGTGGCACCACTCGCCGCAGCCACCAACACCTTTGTGGTGTCAATCGTTGCAGGGCTAACGGCGGTCACGGCGTCCGTTTTCACCACCAAGTCAGGCGCGCCACCACCACCGCAGCCCAC
This sequence comes from Hydrogenophaga sp., assembly GCA_018335615.1. Classification (GTDB taxonomy): domain Bacteria; phylum Pseudomonadota; class Gammaproteobacteria; order Burkholderiales; family Burkholderiaceae_C; genus Hydrogenophaga. Next base: position 3,146 of record JAGXRS010000165.1, read on the forward strand.
CAGAGCCAGGGCGCTGCCAGCCATCACCAAGCCGGCCATCAGTTTGTTCAGTCGAAGTTTCATAGCACATTTCCTCTATCAAAAAGTTGAGCCAAGGCCGGAGCAGCCCCGTGCGTCATGGTAACGGTCGCTTACGTTTAGGTGTACGCTGCAGCCAAAAATAGTTCATTGTGTCAGCAAGTGAGCGCAAAACCAGTTGGTTTTTTTCTACTTCGCGCCACATTGATGCGGGCTTCCCGCGCGCTCGCCGCCGCTTCAGGGTTTGGCTCGCTGCAAAGCCGCCCGCATGGCATGGCGGTTGGCCCACATGTCCACCGGGCCGCTGCGGTCGTGGTTGGTGATGTCGGTCCACACCCCGTGGCGCGGCATGGGCACCTCGGCATAACCGGACGTGAGCCGGTTGTCGCTCTCGCCCACTTTGGTCTTCACACCCCACGCCATGCGGTCCTGGCCGCGCACGTTGCCCCAGCCGGTGTCGGCGCCGCCCTTGGGCCCCAGCGGCACCGAGACTTGAAACCCGGCAAACCGCCGTTTGGGCATGCTGGCGGTGCTGCCTTTGCTCTCGTTGACCAGAAAGCTCAGCTTGTAGTCGCCAAACCAGTGGTGGCTGGCGAGCTTGAAGCCCGTGTCGCCGGCCAGAAAGGTGCCCGCGGTGCCTTCCAGTTGCCAGTTGCCCGGCAGCACCGAGTGGCGCACGCTCAGCAGCGCCGGGTTTTCCGTGGTCTGAACGCCCGCTGCGTTGCTGCGGCTGTAAGCGCCCACGGTGCCGCCCACGCGCCAGTCGCCCAGGGTGTTCACCCACACCGCATCCAGCTGGCCGCCGCGGCTGTAGCTGTTGATGGCGCCCACCGATGCCTGCACCGCCACGTTTTGGGCCACCGGCGTGTCCACGGTGCGCATGTAGCTCAGCAGCGCCTGGTCCACCGTGGCCTTGGGGTGGCCCAGCCGGTAGAACGGCCCGTTCTTGTCGAAATCTTCCGAGCGCGCCACGGGCAGCAGCACATTGCCTTGCCACATCCAGCCTTTGCCCCACTGGCCCAGGGGGGTGATGTCGCCCAGTTGCACTTGTGCGCCCACGTCCAACGCCGCCGAATAGTCGGCCAAGCCGTACTCGGTGCCAATGGTCGAGCGGATGTTGGCACCCAGTTCAATCTGTGGCTTCCAGGCGTAGGGCGCGGCCTTGCTCACCAGGGTGTCCACCTGGCCCGCCGTCTGGGCGGTTTGCAGCCGCTGGGGCAGCGCCGGGCCGCTGAAGAAGCGCAGCGCCAGGCCACCGTCGCAGCTGTCCTGGCCCATGGCAAAGCTGTTCAGGCAGCTGCGGCTGGTGTGCACGCTGGTGGTGGGCTGCCCCATGTAGGTCAGGCTCAGCACCACCTCGGCCTCGTCCGCTTCCTGGCCCAGCATCCACTGCACCAAGCCGGCGCCCAGTGCCTGCTGGTGGTCTTGGCGCCAGCCCACCGGGTCTGCCTGCACCCACCACAGCACGGGTTGGCCGTTGGCCGCGGGCACCGCCGCGATGTGGATGTTGGCAAAGCCGTTGTCCGCCAGCCGGCTTGAAAGGGCCAGCGCCCGCTGGTCCACCGTGGCGGTGGTGGTGTCTGTCGGACTGGCTGCCCAGGCAGGCTGCTGCTTCTGGCTGGCCAGGCGCAGCTTCTTGTCCATCTGAAAGCGCAGCGCCGCGGTGAACTGGTTGCTTTGCTGGTGTGCGGGGCCGCTGAGCTTGTGGCTGTAGCCCAGCTGCAAGTCCATGTCGCGTGTCAGCGGCTGCAGGTAATGCGCGCCCACGCGCCGCGCCTGCGTGTCCGACTCCACCACCACCGCCAGCTGCTCGTTCACGCGCAGCGTCAGGTTGCCAAACACGCCATCCATCAGCGGGCGGCCCTTGCTGCCTTTGCTCAAGCCCAGCGAAGCATCCACCGGGCCATAGCTGCTCGTGCCCACGGCATACAGCTGCTGGTAGTTCACCGCCGCTCCGCCGTAGTCCGTGAAGCCGACGGCCATGCGGGTGTTGTAGGGCAGGGTGAAGGGCAGCTGGTATTTGCCGCTCAGCGACAAGTCGCGCGTCGAGGCGGGGCACAGCGTCTTGCTCAGGAAGCTGTTGCACTGCACGTTGCCGTCGTATGTCAGCCGCCCCACCAGTTCCAGCCCTGGCAACACGCCAAACCCCCAGTTCAGCCCCCCAAACACACCGATGCCCGGATGCCGGCGCGCCTGCTCCGGAATGCTGTTGGTGATGGCCAGCGTGGTGCTCTTGAAGGGCAGCACATCGGCCGTGGGCGTGTTGATGGCCCCGGTGTAGCCTGCTGGCGACATCTGGAACGTGTCGGGCAGCGATGTACCCCCGGCCACGCTGGTGACCGTGGTGGCACACAAGGCCAGCACCGCCCATGCCACGGCGCTGTAAGGGGCCGGGTGGGGTGCGCGAGCCATTTTGCGAGGGGTGGAGCGTGCGGTGCTGAAGGCCATGGTCGATGAAATGGGT
>JAGXRS010000166.1 GCA_018335615.1 Hydrogenophaga sp.
CGTAGTCGTCGCTGTTGACCGGGATGTTGGTGTGCACGTTGCCGTCGCCGGCGTGCATGTGCAGGGCCACCCAGACGCGGCCCTTGAGCACCCGCTGGTGAATGGCGTTGCACTCCGCCAGCAGCGGGCCGAAGGACGAGCCGTTGAAGATCTGTTGCAGCGGCGCACGGATCTGGGTTTTCCAGCTGGCGCGCAGGCGGTGGTCCTGCAGCTGGGGGAACAGCGTGTCCACGTCGCGCAGCCAGCCGGCCCAGAGGGTGCGCACCTCGCGCACCAGCGCCAGGGCCTGCTGCACGCGGTCTTCCAGCAGCTCGGCGCTCGGAATGTCGTTGGCGTCGTCGGACTTGCCCAGCGGCAGGTTGCCGCGGGTGAAGAACGCTTCCAGGGCGTCGGCCAGCTTGAGCTTGTTGCGCAGCGACAGCTCGATGTTGATGCGCTCGATGCCTTCGGTGTACTCGCCCATGCGGGGCAGCGGAATCACCACGTCTTCGTTGATCTTGAAGGCGTTGGTGTGCTTGCTGATGGCCGCGGTGCGCTTGCGGTCGAGCCAGAATTTCTTGCGGGCCTCGGGGCTGATGGCGATGAAGCCTTCACCGCTGCGGCCGTTCGCCAGGCGGATCACCTCGCTGGTGGCGCGGGCCACCGCATCGGCGTCGTCACCCACGATGTCACCGATCAGCACCATCTTGGGCAGGCCGCCATTGCCCTTCTTGCTCTTGGTGGCGTAGCCCACCGCCTTCAGGTATCGGTCGTCCAGGTGCTCCAGGCCGGCCAGGATGGCACCACCGGGGCGCTTCATCTCGGCGAACATGAAGTCCTTGATGTCGACGATGGACGGCACGCAGTCCTTCGGGTTGCCAAAGAACTCCAGGCAGACCGTGCGCACATGGTCGGGCATGCGGTGCACCAGCCAGCGCGCGCTGGTGATCAGGCCGTCACAGCCTTCCTTCTGAATGCCGGGCAGACCGCTCAGGAACTTGTCGGTGACGTCCTTGCCCAGGCCTTCCTTGCGGAAGGTCTTGCCGGGAATGGCCAGCTGTTCGGCTCGGATTGGGGTTTTGCCGTCGGCCTGGAAGTACTGGAGCGAGAAGGTCGCCATGTCGGCGTCGTGGATCTTGCCCAGGTTGTGGTCCAGGCGGGTGACTTCGAGCCACTCGGCCTGCGGCGTGACCATGCGCCAGCTCACCAGGTTGTCCAGCGCGGTGCCCCAGAGCACCGCCTTCTTGCCGCCGGCGTTCATGGCGATGTTGCCGCCGATGCACGAGGCCTCGGCGCTGGTCGGGTCCACCGCGAACACATGGCCCGCACGCTCGGCGGCGTCGGCCACGCGCTGCGTGACCACACCCGCCTCGGTCCACACGGTGGGCAGGGGCTTGTCGTGGCCGGGCACGGCAACCCACTCCACCTCGGTCATGGCTTCGAGCTTTTCGGTGTTGATGACCGCGCTCTTCCAGGTGAGGGGAATGGCGCCGCCGGTGTAGCCGGTGCCGCCCCCGCGCGGAATGATGGTCAGGCCGAGTTCGAAGCAGCCTTTCACTAGGCGGGCCATCTCGGTTTCGGTGTCGGGCGTGAGCACCACGAACGGGTACTCCACGCGCCAGTCGGTCGCATCGGTCACGTGCGACACGCGCGAGAGGCCGTCGAACTTGATGTTGTCGTGCGCAGTCAGCTTGCGCAGCGTCTTGTTGGCGCGCTGGCGCAAGGCGGCCATTTCGTCGAACGAGCTGGCGAAGCGGTCCACCGCCGCCTTGGCGGCCTGCAGCAGCTCGGCCACCAGCGCGTCGCGGCTGGCGTCGTCGTCCGGGGTGCGGCGTTTCTGCACCTCGCCGAGGCGGTGGCGCAGGGCGTCCACCAGCTGCTGGCGGCGCTTGGGCGTATCGAGCAGGTCGTCTTGCAGGTAGGGGTTGCGCTGCACCACCCAGATATCGCCCAGCACCTCGTACAGCATGCGGGCCGAGCGGCCGGTGCGGCGCTCGCCGCGCAACTCGTCCAGCAGGGTCCACGCCCGATCACCCAACAAACGGATCACGATTTCGCGATCCGAGAAAGACGTGTAGTTGTAGGGAATTTCGCGCAGGCGCGGCGCTTCCTCGGCGGTGGATCTGAGGAGCGAAAGCGGGGTGGGTGCGTTCATGGAAGTGGCAGACGCCATCGGATCAGAGCAGAACATTCGATGGTACCGCAGGCCCTGCTACCGTCCTTCGGTTTGCCGCGATGTCCTGTGCGACCATGCGGCCAAGTGGTGCCGTCCCGTGCAGCGCTCTCACTGCGCGGTCTCACCTCGGATTCAATACACCGACACCCATGGAACAAGCCCACCCGGACCTGCATCCTTTCAGCGACCGCTGGCCCTATCCGCGCTGGATCGCCCACCGGGGTGCTGGTCTGCTCGCGCCGGAGAATACCCTGACCGCCTTTGCCCTGGGCGCCCGGCATGGGTACCGAATGTTCGAATGTGACGTGAAGCTGAGCGCCGACGGCGTGCCGTTTCTCCTGCACGACAAGACGCTGGAGCGCACCACCAGCGGCACGGGCCCGGCCGGTGACCGCTCCTGGGCGGAACTGGCGCAACTGGACGCAGGCACCTGGCACTCTCCCGCGTTTGCAGGCGAACGCCTGCTCTCGCTGGACGAGCTGGCCGACTGGTGCCAGCGAGACGGCTGCTGCATCAACCTGGAAATCAAGCCGAGCCCGGGCACCGAACGCCTGACCGGCCGCGAGGTGGCGCGCCATGCCGCGCAGCTGTGGAAGAACGCCCCCCTTCCCCCGCTGCTCACGTCGTTCAAGGTCGACGCACTCGCCGGCGCACGCGAAAGCGCACCCCAGCTGCCGCGTGGTCTGTTGCTGGAAACCTGGTGGCCGAACTGGTGCGAAGCAGCCGTGGCGCAGGGTTGTGTCGCGGTGGTCTGCAAACACACGCTCTGGGACGACACCCGACGGGCGCAGGCGCGAAGCGCCGGCCTGCGGACCCTGGCGTACACCGTGAACGACGAAGACGCCGCAGAGCGCCTGCTGGCCCTGGGCATTGACGGCATCATCACCGACCGGGTGGACCTGTTCAATCCAGCCGCATGACGTGCCGGGCTGGCCGCTTACCGCCGCTGTAGCCACCACCCGAGCGTGCCCTGCACCAGCACCAGCGCCGCGTAAGTGGTCATTCGGGCGTCTCGCCCTTCCATCAGCAACCCCGCCACCAGGACCAGCACCCCGGCTCCGAACAGCAGGCCCACCGCCACGAGCCAGCGGGGCTTTCCCTGCCGTCCGGCGGCTCGCCAGCGTGGCGCCAGCGCCAGCATCAAGGCCATGAACAGCGCCGGTGCCACGAACCCGGCCAGGTGCCCAAACCCTTCGATGAATGTCATGGTGGAAAACCCGGCGCTGGCATAAGCCTTCAATTTTATAATCGACGAATGTCTGTCTGGGCCCTCGGCATCAACCACCACACCGCACCCCTTGATTTGCGGGGCCGGTTCGCGTTCGCGCTCGACCAGATCCAGCCCACGCTGCACGGTTACCGCCAGAGCCTGACACGACAGCCCGAGGCCACCCTGCTCTCCACCTGCAACCGCACCGAGCTGTACGGCGCCGGTGACCAGTCGGCCGTGGACCCGACCCTGGACTGGCTGGCCCAGACGGGCGGCGTGAGCACACAGGTGCTGCGCGACCATGCCTATGTGCTGCGCGAAGACCAGGCGGCACGGCATGCCTTCCGGGTGGCCAGCGGGCTGGACAGCATGGTGCTCGGCGAAGCACAGATCCTGGGGCAGATGAAGGACGCGGTGCGTGCCGCGAGCGACGCGGGCGCCCTGGGCACCACCCTGCACCAGCTGTTCCAGCGCTCCTTCGCCGTGGCCAAGCAGGTGCGCACGTCCACCGAAATCGGCGCCCACTCCATCAGCATGACGGCAGCGGCCGTGCGACTGGCTGGCCAGCTGTTCGAGGATCTGCGCGACATCCGGGTGCTGTTCGTGGGCGCGGGCGACATGATCGAACTGGCGGCCACGCACTTCGCCGCCAAGACCCCGAAAAGCATGGCCATTGCCAATCGCACGCTGGAGCGTGGCGAGAAATTGGCCAGCCGTTTCGGCGCCGAGGTGATGCGCCTGGCCGATGTGCCCGAACGCCTGCACGAATTCGATGCCGTGATCAGCTGCACGGCCAGCACCCTGCCCATCATCGGCCTCGGGGCGGTGGAGCGCGCCTTGAAGAAGCGCCGCCACCGGCCCATGTTCATGGTCGACCTGGCCGTGCCGCGCGACATCGAAATGGACGTCAAGGCCCTGGACGACGTGTACCTGTACACCGTGGACGACCTCGCCTCGGTAGTGCAGACCGGCAAGGACCACCGGCAGGCCGCCGTGGCGCAGGCAGAAGCCATCATCGACGCGGGTGTGCTGAGCTTCATGCACTGGATGGAGCAGCGCGACCCAGCCAAAGGCGTGGTGCCGCTGATCCAGCAGATCAACGCCCAGGCCGACGCCTGGCGCACCGCCGAACTGGCGCGCGCCCGCAAGCTCCTGGCCAGGGGCGAGCCCGTGGATGCGGTGCTTGAAGCCCTGTCGCGCGGACTCACCCAGAAGATGCTGCACGGCACCCTCGCCGAGCTGCACGCCGGTGACAGCGCCGCGCGCGCGGCCACGGCCCAGACGGTGTCCCGTCTGTTCCTGCGCGACGAACCGCGGCGCACCACGCGCGAACCCCAACTCTAGCCACCAGGGCGGCACCGCCCAGCGGTGCCGCCCGGCGGTGAGCCGGGCGCCCGGCCATTGCACGGACCCTTCCACCATGAAACCTTTTGTCCGCGACACCCTGCTGCGCCAGCGCGTGCGCCTGCACGAGCTGGACGCCCTGCTCTCAGCCACGGATGTGGTAGACGACATGGAGCGCTTTCGCACCCTGAGCCGCGAACACGCCGACGCCTCGGTGATCGTCGAGGTGTTCAACCGCTACCTGCAGCGCGAGGCCGACCGCCATTCGTCCGAGGAACTGCTGGGCGACCCCGAAATGGCCGAGATGGCCCGCGAAGAAATCGACAGTGCCCAGGCCGACATGGCCGCGCTCGACATGGAGCTGCAACAACTCCTGCTGCCGCGCGACCCCGACGACGAGCGCAACGCGTTCCTGGAAATCCGCGCCGGCACGGGCGGCGACGAGTCAGCCCTGTTCGCCGGTGACCTGGCCCGGCTCTACACCCGCTACGCCGAGCGCCAGGGCTGGACGGTCGAGATCGTCAGCGAATCCCCGAGCGAGCTCGGCGGCTACAAGGAAGTGGTGCTGCGTATCGTGGGCCGGGGGGCCTACGGCAAGCTGCGGTTTGAGTCGGGCGGCCACCGCGTGCAACGTGTACCGGCCACCGAAACCCAGGGCCGCATCCACACCAGCGCCGCCACCGTGGCCGTGATGCCCGAGCCCGACGAGACCGAGGCCGTGAAGCTCAACCCGGCCGAACTGCGCATCGACACCTACCGCGCCAGCGGCGCCGGCGGCCAGCACATCAACAAGACCGATTCGGCCGTGCG
>JAGXRS010000167.1 GCA_018335615.1 Hydrogenophaga sp.
ACCACCCCGTTTTGCTCCGCCGTCAGGTAGCCACCTTTACGCCCCGAAGTCACTTCTGGGTGCGTCTTTACATAAATGGTGGCCCCGGGGTTCTCACCGCGAGCAGCTGCAAGCATAGACACAAACGTATCAGCATTGGCTCCCCCGAGCGCCACACTCATGTCGCCCGCCGTCTGGTCAACCACGAGCACGCGTTTGACTGCCCTCTCCACATCAAGCCCTTCCTGCCGTAAAGCAGGAAAAGAATCGAAGCTTCCGGGGTCCCGTATCCAGTCCGGGGCATGGTTGTACTTGCTCAGCCGGTGCGTGAGTAACAGCCCCTTGGCCCCGCCAACGTCATCCGCCATACCATTTAGCACATCCACATCTGAAGCCAGCAGCGCTTCAAGCGCGCTGGGCTGCGTGCTGTCGTAGTAAATACCCCGGTCGTCGACCACCATTGAGAGGGGTGGCGAGGTATCGCCGGTGCTATAAGAGCGTAGAAAGCCGTCTTCCAGTCGCAACAGCGCTAGGTCGTGCTTCTCTGCATACACCTTCACGCGCTTTACGTTGGGCTTGCAACCCCAGCCGGCAACCGCTGACAACCCCGCATGAGAACGGAACGCGTTGATGTAGCGCAGACGATCATCAAGCAGCTTTGCAACCTGCTGATTGCGAAGGATACCGAGGGAAAAAATGCCAATCATCTCAAACGCTCTGCTGAGATCACTAATGCCGAATGCCTTCTTGTCATGACGCTGTCACATTTGTGGTCGATTATTCACTCCCCACCACAGGAAGGGCTGATCGTGATCTGGATCATGGCAATTGCTTTGTTTGCTATCGGAGGCAGACTTTTATTTATCATTATGACTGCATGTGGGCTCACTCGTAGCATGATCGGATATTAGGCCGATCAACCGGATGGTGACTATTGCATTGCGGGACCGGTCCAACGACGGAAAGCGCGCTTAGCTCCGCGCAGCACTTTTTCTCCGATAGAACGGGGATAAAGCAAATGGCGGGGGCGGGCATCAAACAGAGCGTGAAAACGGGCGGGGTCAATAGATTGCCTCCGACATTCTTCGTAGAAGGCAGTGATCATTGTCGGAAGAGATCTGGAAGGTGAGTCGATAGGAGGCAGTTCTAGAAGCATGGCTGTGCGCTGACGGAATAATTTCGCATTGGCGTTTCGTTGAACGTAATAGACATCTTCGTTATCCCGCCCGTGAAACAGGTGCACGGCAACATTGCCCTGAAGCAAGTTCGCTAAACATAAAACCCCTAGTTCAGCCCTGAATCCTTCGGCCAAGAGTGGGGCGCGATAGGTCCGATCGACCAACAGGCTTGGCGAAGGTTTGATCAAGTGTTTGGCTAACGCAAGTCGAATCATAAAGTCAAAATCTTCGTAGCCGTGCCCGCTATAGCCCTCAAAAAAACCTCCTGCAGCAACAAGATCGGAGTGCTGGACAGCCATCACCGATGACGGCAACGCCCAATGTGTCACGTTAAGCGGCGAATATTCCAGTGCACTCTGGATAATGGTTTCCAAGCCCGTGCCCTGTGCCAACGCTTGCGTTCCACGCTTAGATAAATACAGACAGGGTGCCATCGCAAGCGGCACCCCCTTATGAACTTGGTCAGCCAGACTTCGGAACAGCTTTACGTCAGGTTCTATATCGGCGTCCAAGAAAATCAACACCCCCGCCCCAGCGGCTTGTGCCGCAATGTTTCGTAGCAAAGCTAGGTTGGTAAGGGCTCCAACGCGTTCCTGCGTAACAATTCTGACATGGCTATGCCGCTGCATAGCATTTTTCAGTCGCGTATCATAAACGCTGCCTCGGTCAGCGTGTCCAATCATGAGTTCGAACTCAGCGGCACCGCTAACCTGAGCGAGCTTCACAATGCGAGAAAGTAAAGAAGCCGGTCGACGTTTTAGATCGAGAGGCGTCAGTAGGGTGATCTTCTCGGCTATCACGATAGCGGATGATATTCTTTTGGCAGAGCGGAGATTAGTGCATCTCCGTCAAATGACATAGCTGGAATCCGCGCCTTCTCTGCTATCGATGAAATGCTCAATGAACTTAGCTCTTCAAGCTTAACATCAATCATTGCAACGGCGTTCCTGTCAAGAATCGAGAAAAAGTCCTCAAATTTGAAGTCACCACCCAGCAGGTGAGCATCATTCATGCGTATCCAAACCCATGGGATTCCATAGGCCTGGGCAATTATGATTCCGTGAAGCGATGTAGATAGAACAGTTGTGGAGCCTGCGATCTTCGATACAACAGATTCAACTCCAGTCGTCACATCAATAACCTCGAATTGTTCTCCGAGCGTCTCTTTAAAAGCGGTGTAGTGAACGTAGTGTGGACAAAGGGTTATGCCATACTTCAATTTCGGTGGATTGAAATAACGTGGCATTAATAATGCTGGGTCTCCAAATATCTCGGGAACATCCCAGCCAAGCTTGTTCTTTAAAAAATCTCGAGTGAGGCGGCCTCGAACCGCAGTGATTGCCTTTGGTTTCAATACGGATAACTCCAAGCATTTCGCCCTTCCGTACTCCCGTATGATTCCCGAACCCCAGATCGTCATGCCGGGCCGATCGATCTGTTGGACTATGCTGCCGACCGTCATTAATCCGACCTCATTTTTGTTCTTGCGAACATTATTTACCTTCCTCTTGGAGATCCTCTCGATAATCCATGGGCCAATCTCATCTCCAAAGTTGGCCTTATCGTCCCAGTAGAACACCTTGGACGTCGGCGGAGAGAGTTCGGTGCTGATCTGCTTGGATTCGATGTGAGTTTTGAAGCTATTGACGCCATCAATGAACCAAGTAGCGCCTAATTGCTTGTTGCTGCTAGAAGAATGGGTGCTTAAATAGTTTGGGTCTTGATCAATCAAGGAAGCCAGCGGGTACACGATGCGAAGGCCCTTATGAGCTGCAAAGTGAGAATAGCGGGTATCGTCATGATTTCCTAAATGATCTAACTTATCTGCATGGTCGATCATTTCTGGAACAAGATGTGATGGCATCATGTATGCGATGCCATATCGCAAGTATTTATCAATAAATTGGCCTTTGCCGGCTTTATAGGCTGCAATAGCGCGTTTGTTGAAGTTGACGAGCACATCATTCTTCGAGTTTCCTTTAATGCGGAAGTATAGGCAGTACGCGAAATTCTTGTAGTCGTTGCCTACGTCGGCAAAAAGCTCCGACAGTCGGTTGCTAAATTCCCGGCATATAACGGCATCGTCCTGAATCACGAGGTGAAATTCGGATGCTGGGTCTCGCGACAACCAGCATCGTCTTGAGTTCTCCCATAATCCCCACCTTCCATCATCCAAGGAAACTGCTGCATCACCTACCATTGAGCGAATATATGGTATTCGATCCTTTCGGGTCTTGTAAGCCATAATGGTCTTGGATATTTTTATGCTACACCAAGAACTGTGTTCTATCTCGAAAGGGCTTCGTTTCGAGTATGTTTGTGACATGAGCGACTTATAATTGTTCAGGAACTTCTCGTCATTTGCGCTGCCGTCGCCATCGTTAAAGCATAGAAACTTATACGTGTAAATGCCATTGTTCTCGACCTTTTCGATGTTGTTTGGTCGGACGATGAGGTAAGGCGCATCACCAAAAATGGCGTTGCCTGTTGCCAATGCGTAATGATGATAGAAGAACGAGGGAAGATTGATGTCCTCGGGAGTGCGTATTTTTGACGCCCGCGTTTGATCCAGTTCAGTCGCCCATATCTCTTCAATGGCTTCCAGAACGGACTTCTTCAAGGCATATGGCGTGTGCTTATGCAAGCGGTTGGCCTTGCACAGTGGAAAGCGCTTCTGCAGCAGTATCTGTGAGTTGATGGCTGGCGAGAGAAATTCGCGAGTTGCATCAAAGTTGTTCCCCTTTTGCACCATGCCATAGGGTTCCAACTGAGCAACACTTCGCCCCGTGTCATCGAAAAAGTCGTAATACGAGCTCGGTCTGGTCACAAACATATCATCATTAAAGTAGATGAAGTGTTCATTCAGGCCGGGAATTCGATGCAGGCAGGCCTCAATGGCATGCGAGTTGAAGACAGGCAGAACATTCGCGTCAGGAAAAATTTCCTCGTGAACAACCCATTTTATTTTTGGATTGTCGATCAGCCACGCTGGTTTGGCGCAATTGGATACAATGTAAACCATGTGTACCCATGGCATGTTTTTTGACAGCGCACGTAGCGAGTATCGCAACTCGTCTTTCGATGCATAGCGATCTGTGTTAATTATTTTGTCAGGAAACGTATTTCCCCACATTTCACTCCAGTCGGGATCATCCTTATTTACCCACGTGTACACTACATCGACAGGCCAGGGCGTTCCAAACGCCCAGTTGCCGAATTCGTTGATGATTGTCGGGTACGCCTCGAAAAAGGTGTTGCGTAGCGTCTTTTTTGCGTAGGCGCTATTCGATCGAACGACGATCAATCCGTCCTGTGTCTCGTCAAATGTGAAAAAATGAGCCGCGAAGTTATTGTCGAATTCGCCTAGAAACTCAACGACAAAGTCGGGTCTATTCTGAATTTTTTTGTAGGTGTTTTCCACTCCGAGCATGCGCCATAGCGACTCGCGCTGAATCGTTATATTTACACCGCCGCCAAGGGTGTAGATTCGGACGTCAACTTTGAGGCAATGCGCGATCCAGAATGTGTAGAGCAATAAATCGAAGAGCCGCGTGGCATCGATCAGCATGGATTGATCGGGGTGTCCGGTTGTGGCGCCGGAACGAAGGTTGAATTGCTTGGCTACCTGAACCCAGGGGTGTACCTTGTCATCGAAACTGAACTTTTGGGCGTTTAATGAAGCGTCGTCGCTTCCAAACGCGGGCGCATCTTGATCTATCGCGGAGGTGCTTGCCCCCAAGCGTTTTGCGAAGTAATCAAAGAAAAATCTATTAGGATTGCTGAGAAGTTTTTTCAGTTTTCTTTTCATGTCGCTTCTTTTAAAGTCCAAAAACCACTTTTGCGCTAACTGCGATCTGGTAAATGATTTGAGTCATGTCTTTCCAGAACTGGCGTTGCTTCTCGTCAACCTTTGGTAGCACAAGAATCTGGTCGCCAGGGCGCACGGGCGCCTGGGCTAGCAATCGCTTGGCGTCGGCTTGCTCGAAGCTGCCATCGCGGCGGGCCACCACCACACGGCTGTTGTCTGCCACCTGCGTGTAGCCACCGGCGCGGTCGATGTATTGCTGAAGGCTCAGGCCGGGCTCGAAGGCCACGGCGTTGGGGAACAGCACTTCGCCGCTGACAAGCACCAGGCCGTCGCGGCGTGGGATGCGCAGCACATCGCCGTTTTCCAGCAGCAGGTCGTTGCGCTGGGTGGCCTGAGCCACCACCACCTGACCCAAGGGTTCGACCTGTTTGGCGCGGTCGACCCATTGCAGGGTGAGTTCGGCTTCTTCCTTGCGCAGGCGGGCTTCGTCGCTGCTGCCGCTGCGGGCGGTGAGCAGCGCGGCTTCCAGGCTGCGCAGGCTAGTGGTGAGCATTTCCTTCTGTCGCTCCTTCACGCTCCGGCGGAAGAGCTGCACGCTTTGTGGCTCGGCGTCCGGGGTGAGCTGCACGTCTTGCAGCAGGGCGCCCAGGCGCGTGCCGTAGGGCAGCACATATTCCTGGGGGCTGGTGTGCTCGCCTTCCACCCGCACGGTGATGGTGCCTGGCTTCTTGTCGGCAGTGAATTCCAGTTCGTCACCGTTCTGCAGGGTGACGCTGGCCGCGTTGCCCAGCGCAAAGTACTCGGTGTTGCGCTGGGTGCCGGTATTTCGCACCACGCGCACGTGGGTGGCCTGGGGGAGGGGCTTGGCGATGCTGGCCAGGGCGGCCACGGTGGGGTTCTGGCCGCTGGGGAATTCGAGCCGTTTGGCGTTCTCGGCAAGGCCGTTGATGCGCACGGTGCTCTGGCGCTGAGGCACAAAGATCACATCGCCGTCGGCAAGCTGCAGCAGGGGCATGGTGCCGCTGAGCAGGAAGTCATACAGGTTGAAACTGGCGCGCACGGTGCTGCCGCGCTTGACCTGCACGGCCAGGAAGCTGCCGCGCTCGGTGTCGATGCCGCCAGCCTGGTCCAGGTAGTGCAGCAGGCTGTCCATGCTGGTGCCGCCATACAGGCCGGGGCGCACCACGTTGCCGCCCACGAACACGCGCACAGGCTGAGCCGCGGCCAGACTGGCGTAGCTGCTCACGTTGGCACGGAAGGTGCGCCGCACGGCGGCCTCCACGGTGGTCTGCAGGTCGGCGTTGCGCACGCCGCGCACGGTCACTGGGCCCACATGGGGGAGGAAGATGTTGCCTTGCGGGTCAACGGTCAGGGGGGCGTCAAACGTGAAGGCGCCCCACAGGCGCAGCTGCAGGGTATCGCCGGTGGCAATGAGGTAGTCGGGGTTGAACTGCGTCGCACCGCCGCTGGTGAAAGCGCCGGTGAAGAGTTGCGCGCCATACACGTCGCTGGCGGCGTTGGCGCGCTGGGCGGCCAGCAGGTTCGGTGCAGCGGGCTGCGCAGTGGCGGCCACGGGCGCCGGCGCCGTGTTTCGGCTGGTGGGTGGTGCGCTGAGAAGCGAAGCAGGTGCAGACATACCAGCGGCGCTGCCGGCTTCGGCCGGCGCGGCCAGCTGGACCTGGGCCACGACAGGCACTGCGCTCAGGCACAAGGCCAGTGCAGCGCAGGCGTGCAGCCGGCGGGCCACGGTGGGGTTGAAGCGAAAAGTCATGGTGGCAGGCAATCCGGAGAAGGGGTCAGTCTTGGTGGTCGCGAACGATGGCGGTGAGCAGCTGCAGCACGCCGGCGAGCACGAAAACAGTTAGCACGAACACGAGCAGGTTGTAGGCCCTGCGCGGCTGCAGGGCGTATTCGGGCAGGCTGGCGCTCTGCAGCACCGAAACCTTCTTCAGGGTGCGGGTGGCTTCCACCCGGCCGCGCTCCAGCGCCGTCAGGGCAGTGTTGAACACGTCTTGCGCAAACTGAGCTTCCAGCTGCAGGCGCTGGAATTCCTCCACCGTGGCGTTCAGCGTCTGGCCGGAAGGCGAGGTGAGCCGGGCGCGCTCGCTCGCAATCTGTTTCTGCACGGCTTCAATCTGAAGGTTGAGTTCCACCACATTGGCGCTGCCGGGTTGCAGGTAGCCCAGCAGGCTGTTGCGGCGGGTTTGCAGTTCTGCCAGTTGGGCTTCGAGCCGGTTGACGATGGCCGCCACGTTGGCTGCACTGGCTTCAGGAGACACCAGACCTTTGCGGTTCTGGTAGGCCAGCACCGCGCCGCGCGTGGCCTGTACGCGCTCTTTCAGGTCGCTCACCTGCTGCTCAAGAAACGTCACCTGTTCCTGCGCGAGGGCTCGGGCCAGCGTGTTCATGGTGTCTTCGCCATCGGCCACCATGGTGGCGGCAATGGCTTGCGCCATCTCGGGTGTGAAGGCCTGTGCCTTAACGGACAGCACGCCGGCGTATTCGTCAAGCTCCACGCTGACGCGGGACTGGAAATGGTCGGCGAATTTCTCCAGGGGTGTTTCTGCATCCCACAGGCGCGACAGCCAGTCGCCATGGCTGCTGTAGTGCTGCCGCAACTGCAGCTGGGCTTCGAGCTTGAGCAGCATGTCCAGCGAGAGCATGTGGTCGCGCATGAGCAGCTGGTCGTTGCGGTTGCCACCGCTGCCAGACAGCAGGGAGCTAAAGTCCATGCTCTGGCCACTGGCCAGGTCTGAGCGCTGGATGATGATGCGAGCCTCTGACACGTAGCGATCTGAGGCGACGAAGGTCCAGTAAGCCGTGGCCATCAGGCTGAGGGCCAGGGCGGCGCTGAGCAGCGGGTGGCGTCGCCAGCTCGAGGGGCGCTGTGGAGGCGTGGAGGCGTCGGATGTCATGCCGGAATGCTTTCTTTGTAGGCCTTGATGGCGTCGTCGATCTGGTCAAACCAGAGCGCCTGGCCTTCGTGCAGCCAGATACCTGCGCTGCAAAACTGTTTGAGGGTGCCTTCACTGTGCGAGACCATGATGAGCCCGGCACGGTTCGTGAGCTTCTTGAACGCGGCAGCGGCCTTGTTGCGAAACGCTCTGTCTCCCGTCGAGGTGACTTCGTCCGAGATATAGACGTCGAAATCGAAGGCGAGCGAGAGGGCGAACTGAAGGCGCGACTTCATGCCGCTGGAGTAGGTTTTCACGGGTTCATCAAAGAAACGGCCGATTTCGGCGAAGGCTTCGATCTGGGCCAGCCGGTCTGCCAAGTCGTCAGCATGGCCGTGCACGCGGCAGACAAACTTGGCGTTCTGCCGGCCGGTGAGCGAGCCTTGCAACCCTCCCCCGAACCCCATGGGCCAGCTGACGCGGCAGCGCCGCTCCACATGACCGCGGGTGGGGAAGTCGATGCCACCAATGATGCCCAGCAGGGTGGATTTCCCCGCCCCGTTGCGGCCCACCAGCCCCACGTTCACCTTGGGCGGAATGGTGAATGTCGCGCCCTTCAGCACCCAGGGGCCTGGCCCGTGGTCGGTGAGGTAGCGTTTGTGCACATCGCTGACGACAATCATTGCGTGGTCAGCTTTCGGGCAAAGCGCGCTTGCAGCAGCAGGCCAAAGAACAGCAGGCCAAGCGCCCAGCCGTACAGATAGGGCATGCTGAGTTCCGGGGTGGCGTGGTAGTAAGGCGCAAAGCCCAGCCGCAGTGCTTCCAGCCCGTGGGCGACCGGGTTGTACATCAGCCATTCGCGGTAAGGGTAGGGTATGGCGCTGAGCGGTACGATGACGCCTGAAAGCAGGTACATAGGTTTCATGACCATGTCCAGAATGTTGTCCACCTCGGCCACCAGCTCTTTTAGCACCGACACGACCAGGCCAAAACCTACCCCGAGTAGCCATAGCCCGACGGTGGCTTCCATGACGGCCAGTGGGTCACTTGGCAATGAACTCAAGCCCAGCAGCCCTGCGGCTGACAGGATGAGAACTGCCACCATCAGCATGACCAAGCCTTCGAGCACCACGCGCACGAGCACGGTGTCCACAGGCTTGACCTGGCGGTAAGTGAACAGGGTGCGGTTGGCGCCAATGGCGTTGGCCCCTTGGGTGCCGGTGCGCCGGAACAGGAAAAAGCCCAGCATCCCCACCATCAGCCAGAGGGCCGTGTCGATGCCGCCGACGTGGCGTACGCGGATCACGGTGAAGATGAATACCATGAAGGCCAAGTGCACGGCCGGCTCCAGCAGCAGCCACGCCCAGGCTGCTCGTTTGGAAAACAAGCGGCTGAGGGCTTCGCGCATCAGCAAAGCGTGCCATACGGCCAGTGTGATGGTAAGAGGCGATCGGGTTGATTTCATACGGGGGCCCGGCAGACCCAGTCGGTTCGGGCGGATCACCAAGTAGCAGTCTGTACGTCAGACAGATAGTCTTGATGTCTTGTCATTGCGCGATAAAAATGAGGAAACTACTAACCGTTTTGACAAGTAACCGATGGTATTGATTGTATAGAGTGGCAACACCCCGCCGGAAAGGGATAGTTGAACCTGGAGTTTGATACAGGCTAGACGAACCGTGCTTCATGGCCAGCCAAGTGGCAAGTGCGCGCCGACCAAGTGTGCAACTCAGTCCCTTTATGATGAGAGGCGTCATCAACAAGCAGGGAGTGATTCAATGCATATTCGAAAAGCCGTTTTTCCGGTCGGAGGCCTCGGAACCCGCTTTTTGCCCGCAACCAAGGCGATCCCCAAGGAAATGTTACCGGTTGTAGATAAGCCACTGATCCAGTACGCAGTGGAGGAGGCTTATGCCGCCGGCATTCGCGAGATGATCTTTGTCACGGGTCGGCACAAGCGCGCAATCGAAGACCACTTCGACACCGCGTATGAGCTTGAATCGGAATTGGAGGCGGCCAACAAGCGAGCGCTGCTGTCTTTGGTGCATGCCATCAAGCCCGACGATATGGACTGCGTGTATGTACGCCAGCCGCGCGCCCTCGGACTTGGGCATGCGGTGATGTGCGCGGAACGTCTGGTGGGCGACCAGCCCTTCGCCGTGTTGCTGGCCGACGATCTGATGATCGGACACAACCAGATGGGTGGCGGACCCACTGTGCTGCAGCAGATGGTGCAGGCCTATGAGCGCAGTCCCGGCACGGTGCTGGCGGTGCAGGACGTTCCTTTGGCCGATACACGCCGCTACGGCGTGGTCGATGTGCGGGGTTCAATGGAGCAGTTGGCTGAGGTGTTCGGCATGGTGGAGAAACCAGCGCCTGAGAAGGCACCGTCCACGCTGGCGGTGGCGGGGCGCTATATCCTGACCCCTGCCGTGTTCGAGAGCATCCGTCAGCAGCCCCGTGGCGCAGGCGGCGAGATCCAGTTGACCGATGGCATTGCTGCGCTCATCGGCAAAGAGCGTGTGCAGTCGTTCCGCTACGAAGGCCAGCGCTACGACTGCGGTAGCAAGGAAGGCTTTCTGGAAGCCACGATCGATCTGGCCCTGGCCAACCCGGAACTGAACGAGGCGGTTCGCGCGCACATTCAGCGGCTGTCGCGTTGACGGTTCGGCGCGCTGAGGGCAGGCCTGGAAG
>JAGXRS010000168.1 GCA_018335615.1 Hydrogenophaga sp.
GTGGCCAGCGCGGCGGGAACGCTGGCGAAGCCGGCGGCCCCGGTGCGCCCGCCCCAGCCCGCCACGGCGGTGCCCAACAACGCACCCGCGGCCAACGCCACCAGCGCCACCAACGGTGCGTCGGGTGTGCTGGGTGCGGCGCTGTCGGTGGCCTTCGAGACCAACAGCAGCGTGCTCGATGGCACCGCGCGCAGCGTGCTGGGCGGCGTCGCCAAGGCAGCCCAGGGGGCCGCGGGTGTCAAGCTCAACCTGATCACCCGTGACGCTGAAAACCTGCCGTCTGTCCAGCGCCTGGAACTGGCCCAGGCACGGGCCCGCGCCGTGGCAGACGCCCTGGCCTCCCTGGGCGTGGCCGCCCACCGCATCCGGGTGGACTGGCTGCCCGATGCCAGCTCACCCATGGAACGCCAGGGTGCCGGCCTGCAGGTGGTGGCCCGCCTGACGGTGTCGAGCGCCGACGCGGCGCCCCCAACGGAGGCCGCGAAAGGCCAGGCCGGCGGCGGGGTGTCGCCATGAGGCCGGGCGCTGCGCCAGCCACCGCACCGGCGCCGGTGTCCGCGCGGGCACGGGTCTCCTCGTTCACCGGTTGTTTGCTGTTCTCTGTCGTCCGTTGTTCGTTTTCTTCGTTTCAGTCGTTCCGTTTTCAGTGCTGAGCGGCTCTTCGTCTCAACCCATCCACTGAAAAGCCGGGGCAGCCCGCTTTCCACCCCTTGAGCCCACCATGACCCACCACCGCAAAACCGCTCCCCTCGTGTCCCCCCAATGGCCCCGTCACGCGCTGGGGCATGCGTGCCTGTTGGCACTGGCGGGCTTTAGCTCCATGGCTGCGGCGCAGACGCAACCTGGCGCTGCGCTGCTGGTGACGAATGCATCGATCACCACAAACCCCGTCACCACCACGGGCAGCGTCTGGTTTGCGAACTACAACCTGACGTCCAGCAACAGCCAGTTCGGCCTCGGCGTGCTGGATGCCTCCAATGTCGGCATCCAGACGGGCTCAAGCCTCACGGGTGCAGGGGCCGTGCCCACCACCGTGAGCGGTAACCGCCTGAAGTCCCTGGCGTTTGGCAACACGAGCCTGTCGACCGGCGGTCTCAGCCTGCTGGCCAACACCGGCACGGCCGATGGCTTGCTGGTGGTGAACCTGCAAAGCCTGTCGGGGACGGTCGACGGGTCTGCCAATCCCGCCACCGTGGGGCCCTTGAGCGTATCGGCGGTGGTGGATGCTTCCTCCACCTTCATCACGCAGTCCGGCATGGACTCCGCGGACCTGAGCCTGAACACCAACACGCTCCAGGCCAGCACACAACTGAACGTGTCCGACATCGAGGTGGAGGGCGTGCTGCCGGCGGGCTATGCGTCCACGGCCACCGGCAGCAGTTCGGTGGCGTTTGGCAGCGCGGGCGCCTCCCTCGGCAACCCGGCGGCGACGCCGACGCCTGTGGCCGGTACCACCGGCAGTGTGAACCTGAGCAGTCTGCAGTCCACCGCCAGCGCCGAGCCGACGGCCACCCTGAGCGATTCCAGCGTGGCGCTGGCCGTGTCCGACACCACCGGCGGTGCATTCTCCAGCGCCGCCTCGGTCAACGGCAACGCCCTGACGGCCTCCACCGGCGTCAACACCGCCACCAGCGTGTTCAGGGCAGAAGCCGGCTCGGCCGCCTGGAAGGGCAGTGTGTCGGTGACCAATCTGCAAAACGCCGCGGCGATCGACGGCACGACCGACTCCCTGGCGTCCGTGGCGGACAGCGGCATCAGCGCCGACCTGCGCAATGGCGCGGGTCAGACCAATCTCACCGGTGCCCTCACCCTCAGTGACAACCAGATCACCGCCAACGCCACCGGCAACGTCGCCGGTTCGCGTCTGGCCAGTGGTGCCATTGCAGCGGGCACCGCCATTGTGTTGGAAGGCAGCTCCGACGTCACCGGCACCGGTTCGGGCACCGGTACCTCGGTCAGTCTGGCATCGGGCACCGCCCAATCGGTGGCCGACCTGACCCTGGTCAATGCACAGGCCAACGCGGCCAGCAGCTTCGTGGCCTCGGTGGCCGATGCGGGCGTCACCTCGGCGGTGGACAACCTGGCCGGTGGTGTGCTGACGCAAGGCGGCAACACCCTCCAGGCCAGCACCACCGCCAACCTGGGCGGCAACCTGGTGAGCGTGGGGCAGACCGGCAGCGTGAGCAACATCACCGCGTCGGTGTCAGCGCTCACCCTGCAGTCCAACCGCACGCTGAGCAGCACGGCCTCATTGACCGATTCGGCGGTGTCGGCCGTGGTGGGGATTGCGAACGCCGTGCCCACGGGGACCGTCACCCTGAGCGAGAACACCCTGGCTGCCACGGCAGAGGGCAATGTGGGCGTCACCTCGGTGGGGCTGCAGGCCGCCAACCTGGCGGTGAGCGGCACACTGGGTGTTGGTGCTACCCAGGGTGTCACCCTGAATGCAGCAGCGGGCAACGCCAGCGCAGGGCTGGGTGTGGTGGCACTGAGCGTGCAGTCCAACGAAGGCGTGGGCGGGTCGCTGACCGCCAACAACGAAGGCAGCACCGTCTCGTTGAGCTTCAATGACCAGGGGTCCGTGGCGGATGCCCTGGACATTCAATCGATGACGGCCACGCTCAGCAGCAACCTGCTGCAGGCCTCCGCCACCGCCAATTCCGCCAGCACGGGTGTCACCTTGTCCGGCACCAATGGCACCGGTCTCTCGGCTGCCGTCGGCAACAGCCAGCGCAACCTCGATCTGGCGGTGGCGGCCAACGCGGACGGCCTCTCCGTCGGTCTCACCGCCGACGCGGTGAACAGCTCAGCGCTGGCACTGGACAGCAACCGGATCACCGCGGCGGCCACTGGCAACACGGCCTCCAGCCGCCTGGACGTGAACCTGGCCAACGCCAGCGGCGCTGCATCGATGACACCCTTCACGAGAGCCGAGGTGTGGGGTGCGAGCGAGGTGCGGGCCGAGGCCGATCTGGCCCTGGCCAACGCCCAGGTGAGCAGCCGCGCCGACGTCACGGCGGCCGTGGTCGGCAGCGTGTCGCTCGACGTGGGCAACGTCAGCAGCGCGTTCGGGCCATTCACACTCAGCCCATCAACCCTCAGCCTGTCGTCCAACACAGTGGGCGCGACCGTCGAAGTCAACCGGGCGTCCAACGCCATGGCGCTGGAGGTGGGCAACCTGAGCGGCATGGCCACGGCCTTGGTGTCCCTGCAGGCGATGAGCGCAGGCGAGGCCCTGTCGTCCACGGATGGCGGCGTCAACTTGACCGCTGACCGCGTGGAGGGTTCCGCCCTCACCGCCAACAGCAACACGGTGTCGGCGTCCACACAGGGCAACGCGGTGGCCAACAACGTGCGCCTCTCGGGCACCACCGCCACCGGTGATCAGAACTTCATGTGGTCGGGTTATTCATATGCCCAGTCATCGTCGGCCAACACCTATGCCAACGTGTCGCTGGCCAACGGGCAGTCCAGCAGTGGCAACACGCTGTCTGCCCTGGTGGGCAATGCCGATCCCGCGGCGGTCACCCTGACCGGGGACGCGGTCACCGCGGGCGCTGCGTTGAGCCTGGCCGACAACCGCCTGGGCGCCAACACCTCGGTGAACAGCGCGTCCAATGCGCTGGCGCTGGACATCACCCACCTGACGGGCATGACAGCGGGCGTGGCCTCTGGCCAGGACCTGAACGGCACCAGCGCGACAGCGGTCATCTCGGGCCTGGTGAGTGCCGACACCGGCAGCGTCACGGGGTCCAACATCACGGTGAGTGGCAACGCCGTCGCCGCCTCGGTCTCCGGCAACGCGGTCAACAACGCCGTGACGGTGGACGCCGCAACGGTGTCGGCTCCCAATTCCGGCGGTTTTTCCAGCGCGCATCTGTTCGGCACGGATGCACAGGGCACCTTTCAGGTGTCGAATTACCAGCAGGTGGCGGGAACCGGTTCGGCCGACTTGAGTTCCATCTCGACCGGTGACGTGAAGATCACGTCTGGCGCAGCGGCGGTGGGCAGCTCGGCTCTCACGCTCAGCGACAACAGCGTGCTGGCCGACACCCGGGCCAACAGCGCCAGCAACGCGCTGGCGCTGGAGGTGACCACCTTGAATGCTCCTGCGAGTCTGGCGTCGAGCCAGCGCATCGACTTCGCCGAGGTCGGCAGCGTCAGCACCGGGAATGTGTTGATGGAGAGCGGTGGCGTGACCGGCTCCGCGTTGACCGTGAGCGGCAACACGGTGAAGTCCGCTGCCCTGGGCAACCTGGTGAACAACCAGGTGGAGCTGGCAGGCACCAACGCCACTGGCGCGTCCTCAGGCTGGGCGTTCGTCGCCGCCGGCCAGGTGGCGCAGATGCAGGCCGATGTGGGCGTGTCCAACCTGCAGAATAGCAATGGCATTGACCTGTCTGCCCTCACAACCGGTGCCGTCGGCATCGCGGTGGATGGGGTCAACAGCAGCTCGGCACTGACGCTGTCGGGCAATTCCCTGGGTGCCTTGGCGCAAAGCAACAGCGCGAGCAACAACCTGACCCTGGATGCCACCAACCTGAGCGGCTACTCGGCGGGGGTCGCGTCCAGCCAGGGCACCAACGGGGCTGTGTCGGCAACCGCAACAGCGCAGGGCGCAGGCGCCTTCACGGTCACTGCTGGCTCGGCTGTCAACAGCCCCGTGGTGTTGTCCGACAACAACTTCTCCGCAGTGGCCGGCATGAACGAGGCGTTCAACACCCTCACCGCGACCGGCGCCACGCTGTCGGGCCAGAGTGGTGCGGCTACGTCGACGGTGGGCAACGCGTTCACCGATGGTGTTGCCTTCTCCGTGATCAACGCGCAGTCCGGTATGGGCGTGGTGGACGCCGTGGCCGACCCCCTCTCGGTGGGCTTTGCCGGTGCGTTGACGGGCGGCAGCCTGAGCATCGTGGACAACACGGTGCTGGCCCGCGCCAGTGTCAACACGGCCAGCAACGAGCTGACCCTGGCCGCCACCAACAGCCTGCTGGCCACGGCGGTGGTGAACAACATGCAAGAAATGGCCAGCGCCGTGTCGGCCCTGGTGGGGACAGGCAACCTGCAGGCAGATCTGGGGTTGGGCGGCGGCGCCTCCACCGTGAGCGTCAGCGGCAACAGCGCCAGCGCGCAGGCCAACGGCAACCAGGCCTTCAACATGTTGAACGCCACGGCGGCGTCGGGCATCAGCAGTTCGGGCCCCTCCAGCCAGCCCACGTTCGCGGTGCTCAACCAGCAGCGCACGCAGGCCACCGCAGACGGCATCAGCGCCGTGTTGAACGGCACCACCCTGGGCGCTGCCCTGAACGGCACCGGCGGTCGCACCACGGTGCAGGGCAACCAGCTGGTGGCGATGGCCTCCGGCAACTCCGTGGACAACGTGCTCGCCATGAGCGCCTTGCCGGGCAGCCTGAACACCGCCAGAGCGGCGGTCACCAACGTTCAATACAACATGGCGTCGATCTCGGCGTCGGTGAACGGCGCCAGCGTGATGGGCAGCGGTTCGGTGAGCGGAGGCGGTTCCGTCAACGTGAGCGGCAACACCATCACCGCGCAGGTGATGGGCAACCGGGCTGTCAACAGCATCTCGGCGCGTTAAGCGGCCGTCGCATGCCCGGGGCGCCGATGAGGCCCCCCGGGCTTGCGCATTTTTTTGAACCTGACGCTGGATGGACGCGCACACATGAACAAACAATGGACCTGGCGAACACCCGTGGCGGTGGCAGCCCTTGCCGGGCTGGTGGCTTGCGGCGGCAGCGCCTGGCTGGACGAGGGACCTCCGCCACCGGTGGGCGCCAACGAACGCCTGCTGTACGACGCCGACAGCAACAGTGCGGGCCTGGTGCCCCGCCGCGGATCGGGCGCCGTGGTGTTGCAGCTGGAACCCAACGGCGACGTGGCCTTGCCCCTGGTGGGCGACACGGGCGGCGCGGGCGTGGACACGCTGTGGCTGGACCTGGTGCGCGACAGCGCGCTGGGCGTGACGCTCACCGAGGCCAGCCTGGACGTGGTGGACGCGGTGGTCCTGCTGGACCAACGGGGTGTACCGGTCTGGCGCGCCGATGCCAGCGTGCGCGAAGCGGCGGTGTCGGTGCCGCGTGGCCTGCCCAACACCGCGTGGCCGCGCTACCAGTTGCGCTTTGAACCATCGGCTTCGGCCACCCGGGCGTCGCAGGTGATCGTGTGGTTTGGTGCACCTGACAGCCCGGCTCACAGCGCCAGCGACCTGGCCAGCGTGGCCCGTTCAGTCCCGGCCAACTGCGTGTCCTGCAACCTGGAAGGCACGCAGCTGGGTGGCTTCAAGCTCAGCGGCGCCAACCTCAGCAAGGCCAACCTGCGCAACGCCTGGCTGGCCGATGTGGATCCGGCCCGGCTGGAACTGCGCGACGGGGCCGCGTTTGTGGTGTTGCTGGACGCGTCGGCGGTGCGGGGCGCCGACCTGGGCGGTGCCAACCTCAGCGGCGCGGACCTGACAGGCGCCATCGTCAACGGCGCAGGGCGCTCAAGCGCCTCGCTGCAAGGCGCCAACCTGAGCCACGCGGTGCTGAACGGGCTGAACCTGGACGGGGCCGACCTGTCGGGCGCCCACCTGGGCAGCGCACAGGCCCGGGCGGTGTCGATGGTCGGGGCGGATCTGGGTGCGGCCTCCCTGAGCGCCGTGGACCTGCGCGGCGCCAACCTGGAGAACGCGAACCTCAGCGGTGCCAACCTCTCCCGGGCCAACCTGAGCAACAGCCGCTTGCTGGGGGCCGACCTGAACGGCGCCAACCTCACCGGCGCGGTGCTGGCGGGTGCCACCTGGACCGATGGCCGCGTGTGCGCGGCACCGTCGGTGGGCGCATGCAGCGTGGCGCCATGACCCGCAGCACCTGGCTGCTGGCGGCCTGCTGGGGCGCCCTGGGAACGATGGGCAGCGCCCTGGCCGCCGACCTGAGCACGGTGCCCTTCACCGACCCGGCCACCCGCATGCAGGACGGGCTGCGCCGGGCCGAACGCGCAGCACCGCCGGCCGCCCAGCCGCCCGCGGTGGCTGACAGCGCGCCGCTGCTGGAACCCCGCGCGCCCACGCTGCGCGGCACGGTGCGCCTGCAAGAGGTGGTGTTTTCACCGAGCGAGCTGCTGGAGGCGGGTGAACTCAACGCCGTGGCCCAGCCCTACCTGGGGCGCGACGTGTCCAGCGACGACCTGAACGCGTTCTTGCGCGCCATTCAGGCGCTCTACCTGCGCAAGGGCGTGCAGACCGCCGTGCCGGTGCTGCCCCAGCAAGACCTGCAAAGCGGCAGCATCCGCGTGCTGCTGGTGGAGGGCAAGCTGGGCGAGGTGACGGTGCAAGCCCCGGCGGGGACCGACCCGCGCTGGGTGGCCCGCTGGTTCGACCTGCCTGAGGGCGCGGTGATCCGCCCCGACGCCCTGGCCAGCCGCCTGAGCGTGTTCAACGCGGCCAGCGACTTCGGTGCCCAGGCGGCCTATGTGCCGGGTGCGGCGTTTGGCCGCAGCGACCTGCTGGTGCAGCTGCCCGATGCCGCTGTCTCGCAGGTCTGGGCCCTGTTTGAAATGCCCGATGTGGGCGCTGGCAGCCAGGGCAGCAACGTGGTGGCCGGTTACCGGCGTGCCCCGCTCAGCGCCCAGGGCGGACGCGTTGACCTGATGGGCGTGGCCAACCGCGACAGCGCCACGCTGAGCCTGGCCGGCAGCCTGCCGCTGGGAGCGGCCGGGTGGCGGCTGGGCGCCAACGGTTCGGTGTCGCGTTCGCGCAGCACCTATGTGTGGCCCGACCCCGCGGAAAAGCCGCTGGACATCCGGGGCGAGTCCAGCTCACGGGCGCTGGAGCTGGCCCACCACCAGGCCATCAGCGCACGCCAGTTGCTGCGCTGGTCGGGCAGCTTGTCGCGGATCAAGACCAACACCACGCTGGGCGGTGAGTTGTTCACCGACCGCAGCATCGACCGCTTCACCCTGGCGGCGTCCACCGACTGGCCCGCTGCCCTGGCCGGTGACGTGGTGCCGGCCACGCTGCGCGCCGCGTTCACCACCGGCAAAGGCCTGGGCCCTGCTTACCACTTTGGCGAACTCGGCGGCACGCTGGCCTTCAAGGCACCCGGGGCCGGTGGCCCGGTGTGGCGCCTGGGTGGCCAGTGGCGCTTTGCCCCCCACAACCCCACCGACCTGAGCGACCGCTGGCAGGCCGGCGGCGCCTACTCGGTGCGGGGTTTTGGCAGCGGCGCCGTCAGCGGCGAGCGCGGCGTGGCGC
>JAGXRS010000169.1 GCA_018335615.1 Hydrogenophaga sp.
CACGGCCGAGCTGCAGGCCGCCGGCATCGACGCCCGCTGGGTGGCCGCCGACTGCTCGCGCGAGGACGACATCCAGCGCCTGGCCGACGAAAGCCTGCAGCGCCTGGGCGACATCGACATCCTGGTCAACAACGCCGGCGCCGCCTGGGGGGCCCCCGCCGAAGACCATCCCGTCGAGGCCTGGGACAAGGTGATGAACCTCAACGTGCGCAGCTACTTCATCCTGAGCCAGCTCATCGCCAAGCGCAGCATGATCGCGCGCCGCAGCGGCAGCATCATCAACACCGCGTCCATCGCCGGCCTGGGCGGCAACCCCAGCGGCATGAAGACCATCGCTTACAACACGTCCAAGGGCGCGGTGATCAACTTCACCCGTGCCCTGGCGGCCGAGTGGGGCGAGCAGGGCATCCGCGTCAACGCCATCTGCCCGGGCTTCTTCCCGAGCAAGATGACGGTGGGCACGCTGAAGGCCATGGGCGAAGAGAAGCTCGCCTCGCACGCGCCGCTGCGCCGCCTGGGCGACGACGAAGACCTCAAGGGCCTGACCGTGCTGTTCGCGTCGGATGCCGGCAAGCACATCACCGGCCAGTGGCTGGCGGTGGACGGCGGCGTCAGCGTGATCACGGGCGGCTGACCGCGCACGCTTGATCGAGCACCCTCAACCCCGTTCGGGGCTGGGCCTGTCGAAGCCCTCGCACACCATGGTTTTCTGGTCGAAGGCACCATCACCCGTTCGGGCTGAGCCTGTCGAAGCCTTCACTCACCCACCCGGTGAACCCTTCGACAAGCTCAGGGCGAACGGGTTTTCAGACACAGCATGAAGTTTCAAGTCCACATCCCTTTTGTCGAGCTGCTCGGCTTTGAACTGCACAAGTTCGAAGGCGGGGAGGCCACGATCACGTTCGACCCCAAGCCCGAGCATGAAAACTCGTTCAACGTGGTGCACGGCGGCGCCAGCATGACCCTGCTCGACGTGGTGATGGCGCACGCCGCGCGCTCGGTGGAGCCGGCCATGGGCTGCGTCACCATCGAAATGAAGACCAGCTTCATGCGCGCCGCCAAGGGCCCCCTCACCGCCAAGGGCCGGCTGCTGCACCGCACCGCCACCATGGCCTTTACCGAGGGCAGCATCTTCGATGCCGACGACAAGCTCTGCGCCCACGCCACCGGCACCTTCAAGTTCGTGCCACGCCTGCCCGTGGGCAAGTCCACGCAGGCGCTGAACACGCTCAAGACCGACTGATTCGAACCCCTACACTCCCAAGGAGACACCCCATGCCCGCCAATCAGCAGATCGTCCTCGACAACCGCCCGCAAGGCGAAGCCACCGTCGACAACTTCAAGCTCGTCACCACCGACACCCCGGCGCTGGCCGACGGCCAGGTGCTCGTCAAGCACCACTTTCTCAGCCTCGACCCGTACATGCGCGGCCGCATGAACGACAGCAAGAGCTACGCCGCGTCCCAGCCGCTGGGCGAGGTGATGATTGGTGGCACCGTGGGCGAGGTGGTCGAATCAAAGCACCCCAAGCTCAAGGCCGGCGACCAGGTGGTCGGCATGGGCGGCTGGCAGGAATACAGCGTGGTCGACGCTACGCAGCCGGGTGCGCTGCGCAAGGTCGACACCACGCACGTGCCGCTGTCGTACTACCTGGGTGCCGTGGGCATGCCCGGCGTCACCGCCTGGTACGGCCTGGTGAAGATCATTGCGCCGAAGGCCGGCGACACCGTGGTGGTGAGTGCTGCCACGGGTGCGGTTGGCAGTGCCTTTGCCGCCCTGGCCAAGGCCCGCGGCTGCCGCGTGGTGGGCATCGCCGGTGGCCCCGAGAAGTGCGCCTACGCGGTGGACGAGCTGGGTTTTGACGCCTGCATCGACTACAAGCTGCACAAAGACATGTACTCGCTGGCCAAAGCGCTCAAGCAGGAATGCCCGGATGGCATCGATGGCTACTTCGAGAACGTGGGCGGCATGGTGCTCGACGCCGTGCTGCTGCGCATGAACGCCTTCGGCCGCATCGCGGTGTGCGGGATGATCGCCGGCTACGACGGCGCGCCGCTGCCGCTGGCCAACCCGGCGCTGATTCTGATCAACCGCCTGAAGATCGAGGGCTTCATCGTCAGCGAGCACATGGAGATCTGGCCGGAGGCCCTGGCCGAGCTGGGTGCGCTGGTGGCAGAAGGCAAGCTGCGCCCGCGCGAGACGGTGGCGCAAGGCATCGACAATGCGCCCGAGGCTTTCCTGGGTCTGCTCAAGGGCAAGAACTTTGGCAAGCAGTTGGTCAAACTGATCTGAGGTCACCGCGGAGGCTGGCATGAACACGACCCACGACGTTTTCAACCAGCCCGAGCCGCTGGTCGATGTGAACCTGTTCGACACCCACCGGGCCTTGCAGGACGCGCTGAAGTTCAACGCGCCGGGCCTGGACACAGCGGGCTTCAGCGCCCTGGGCGTCCGGGTTGGCAGTGCCGACATGCAGCAGCACGCGCGGCTGGCCCATGTGTTCACGCCGCAGCTCAAGAGCCACAGCCGCGTCGGCCACCGCATCGACCAGGTGGAGTTCCACCCGAGCTACCACGCGCTCATGTCGGCCGCCACGGCGGCGGGTTTGCACGGCACGCCGTTCGCGGCCGACGAGCAGGCCAGCGGCCACGCCCATGTGAAGCGGGGTGCCAGCTTCATGCTTTTCACCGAGCTGGAACCGTCCATCCTGTGCCCGATTTCCATGACCTATGCGGTCACGCCGGCGCTGCGCGACAACGCCGCCATCTACCGCGACTGGGCACCGGGCCTCACCAGCCGCGCCTACGATCCCGCGCTCAAGCCCTTCAGCGAAAAAGCCGGCCTCACGATGGGCATGGGCATGACGGAGAAGCAGGGCGGCTCGGACGTGCGGGCCAACACCACGCAGGCCCTGCCCGCCGGGCAGGACGCCTGGGGCCAGCGCTTCACGGTCACCGGCCACAAGTGGTTCTTCTCGGCGCCCATGTGCGACGCCTTCCTCATCCTGGCGCAGACGCCAGCCGGCTTGAGCTGCCTGTTCCTGCCCCGCGTGTTGCCCGACGGCACGCTCAACGAGCTGCACATCCAGCGCCTGAAAGACAAGCTGGGCAACAAGGCCAACGCCAGCTCCGAGGTCGAATTCACCGGCGCCACCGCCTGGCTGGTGGGCGAAGAAGGACGCGGTGTGCCGCAGATTTTGTCCATGGGCACCCTGACGCGGCTCGACTGCGCGCTGGGCACCAGCGGGCTGATGCGCCAGTCGCTCGGCATCGCCCTGCACCACACGGCCCAGCGCAAGGCCTTCGGCAAGGCGCTGATCGAGCAGCCGCTCATGAAAAACGTGCTGGCCGACCTGGCGCTCGAATCCGAGGCCGCCACCGCGCTGGCCCTGCGCCTGGCGCGCAGCTTCGACAAAACGGGCGACGCGCACGAGCAGGCCATGCAGCGCCTGCTGACGCCTGTGGCCAAGTTCTGGATCTGCAAGCGCGGCAGCACGTTCGCCCAGGAAGCCATGGAATGCCTGGGGGGCAACGGTTATGTGGAGGAGGGTGGCGAAGGCATCATGGCCCGCATCTACCGCGAGATGCCGGTCAACAGCATCTGGGAGGGCGCCGGCAACATCATGGCGCTGGACCTGCTGCGCGCCCTGCGCAAGGCCGATGCCGCCGCCGCGCTGGCGCACGAACTCGCCCCGGCCAAAGGCATGCACCCCGCGCTGGACCACCTGGCCAGCCGCCTGCCCATCCGGGTGGAAGCAATGGCCACCGAAATGGAAGCCCGCCGCCTGGCGCAAGACGTGGCACTCGCCGTGCAGGCCGCGCTGCTGGCCCAGACTGCGCCCCCTGCCGTGTTCGGCGCCTTCTGCGATTCGCGTCTGGGCGGCGACTGGGGCCTGAGCTTCGGTTCACTGGGCGCAGGCGCCGATTTCGACGCCATCATCCAGCGGGCCATGCCCGCATGAAAACCGACACACCCGTTCGGGCTGAGCCTGTCGACGCCCTCAACCGGCCCTGAGCCACACGCGAAACCCCATGTCCGACCTCATCCTCCACCACTACCCCAGTTCACCCTTCTCGGAGAAGGTTCGCCTGATCATGGGCCACAAGGGCCTGGCCTGGCAGAGCGTGGTCATTCCGCGCATCATGCCCAAGCCCGATGTGCTGGCGCTCACCGGCGGCTACCGCCGCACGCCCTTCCTGCAGGTGGGAGCCGACATCTATTGCGACACCGCGCTCATCTGCGACGTGCTGGAACACCGCCAGCCCACGCCCGCGCTCTACCCCGAACACCAGAAAGGCATCGCCCGCGTGCTGGCGCAGTGGGCCGACAGCACGCTCTTCTGGGCCGCCATGGGCCACAACCTCAGCCCGAAGGGCGCGGCGGCGCTGTTCGCCGGCCAGCCGCCCGAGGCCGCGCAGGCGTTTGCCGCCGACCGCGGTGCCATGCGCAGCGGCATGGCCAGCCTGCGCCCGGGTGACGCCACCGCCGCCTACCGCAGCTACCTGCGTCGCCTGGCCAACATGCTGCACGAACAGCCCTTCCTGCTGGGCGCTGCGCCCTGCGTGGCCGACTTCGCCGCCTACCACCCGCTGTGGTTCAGTCGCGTGGTGAACCCGGCCATGGCCGGCGTGCTCGACGCCACGCCCGATGTGCTGGCCTGGATGGACCGCATGGCCGCCATCGGCCACGGGCAGATGGGCAAACTGGACTCGACGCAGGCCATTGCCATCGCCGCTGCTACGGAGCCGGCACCCCTGCCCGAAGAAGCTTTCCAGGACGAACACGGCATACCGCTGGGCAGCCGCGTCACCATCGCGGCCGAGTCCTTTGGCCAGGAGCCCACCGAAGGCATCCTGCGCGCCGCCAGCCGCACCCACTACACGCTGGAGCGTACCGACGAGCGCGCTGGCCGCCTGCATGTGCACTTTCCGCGCATCGGTTTTGTGCTGAGGGAAGTGCGCGCTTGAGTTCCGCCCTTTCCCCATCGGCCCGGGCGCCGCTGCCCGACGTGCAGTGGCGCTGCCTGCCGTTCGGCGCCTTGCTGCCCCACACGCTCTACGCCTTGCTGCGCCTGCGCGCCGAGGTGTTCGTGGTGGAGCAGGCCTGCGCCTTTCAAGACTTGGACGATGCCGACCCGGCCTGCCTGCACCTGCTGGGCGAGGCGCGTACCGCCGCCGGCCCGCGCCTGCTGGCCTACACCCGGCTGGTGCCCGCCGGCCTGAAGTACGCCGAGGCCAGCATCGGCCGCGTGGTCACCGCCGCGTCCACCCGCGGCAGCGGCCTGGGCCACGCGCTGGTGCACGAGTCGGTGCGCCAGCTGCAGCAGTTGTGGGGCCCGCAGCCGATCCGCATGGGCGCGCAGGCGCACCTGCAGGGCTTCTACCGCGAACACGGCTTCGTGTCCGACGGCCCGCTGTATGTCGAGGACGGTATCGACCACATTGAAATGATCAGACAGTGAGCCCCCCTGCGCCGCTTCGCGTCTTCCCCCCCAGGGGACCACACCAGCGGCCGGGCCAAGCCCGTTCCGCGGTGTGAGCCAGACAGCTTCCCTTCAAACGACAGACACCACACAAGGAGACATCACCATGATTCAGGATTTCAAAGGCAAGACCGCTGTGCTCACTGGCGCCGGTTCCGGCTTCGGCCTCGAATGCGCCCGCATCGGTGCCCGCCTGGGCATGAACCTGGTGCTGGTGGACGTGCAGCAGGACGCGCTGGACAAGGCACAGGCCGAGATGGAAGCCGCTGGCGCGCCCGTGCTGGCTCGCCGGGTGGACGTGTCCAGCGACGAGCAGATGGCCGCGCTGGCCGCTGATGTGCAGCAGCGTTTCGGCGCGCCGCACTTCGTGTTCAACAACGCCGGCGTGGGCTCGGGCGGCCTCATCTGGGAAAACTCGGTGAAAGACTGGGAGTGGGTGCTGGGCGTGAACCTGTGGGGAGTCATCCACGGCGTGCGCCTGTTCACCCCGATGATGCTGGCCGCCGCCCAGGCCGACCCCGCGTACCAGGGCCACATCGTCAACACCGCCAGCATGGCCGGCCTGCTGACGCCGCCCAACATGGGCATCTACAACGTGAGCAAGCACGCGGTGGTGAGCCTCACCGAAACCCTCTACCAAGACCTGAAGCTGGTGAGCGATCAGGTGAGCGCCAGCGTGCTCTGCCCGTATTTCGTGCCCACCGGCATCAGCCAGAGCCACCGCAACCGCCCGGCGGCGCTGGCCGACGAGGCCCCCACCCAGAGCCAGCTGATCGGCCAGGCCATGAGCGACAAGGCGGTGAGTTCGGGCAAGGTCACGGCGGCCGAAGTGGCGCAGAAGGTGTTCGACGCCATCCGCGTCGACCAGTTCTACATCTACAGCC
>JAGXRS010000170.1 GCA_018335615.1 Hydrogenophaga sp.
GAGATGCTGCCCGAGGCGTGCACCGCGGCCAGCAGCTGCAGCAGGGTGCTGGCGTCGAGCCGTTCGCCGTCTTCCGGGCCGATCTGCCACTGGGGCTGGAGGTGGATGCGCAACATGTGGCAGCGGGGTGAAGGCTGGGTGATAGAAGTGAAGGTGGCGGGGCAGCGGTGGGCCGTGTATGGGCTGTAGCGTCGCAGCGGGTTGCAGGTTGACGCGACTGGGAGGCCTTCTTTATGAAAACCTGTGCATATTAAAACGCCGGCCCGGTGCTACGCTGAACACCATGTCCAGCCCATCCGCCACGGCCACTGCCGCCCGCCCCGTCACCATCATCCCCATCCGCCCCGTGGACGCCGCGCGTGCGCGACCACGGCACACGCCCAAGGGGCGCCAGGTGGCGCCCGAGGCCCGGGGGCGGGTGGACGCGCTCTGCCAGGGGTTGGAGGCGCGCGCCGACCTGCTCATTGAGCACCTGCACCGCCTGCAGGACGCCGAGGGCGGGCTGCGACACGGCCACTTGGCGGCACTGGCCGAGCGCCTGCGCCTGAGCCAGGTGGAGGTGTTCGAGGTGGCGAGCTTCTACCACCACTTCCACATCGTGGACGACGCGGCCGCGCTGCCCGCCACCGTGGTGCGCGTGTGCACCAGCCTCTCCTGCGCCATGGCCGGCGGCGACGCGCTGCTGGCCGACCTGCAGGCCCATCTGTCCGGCAACAGCGCGGTGCGCGTGGAGCCGGTGCCCTGCATCGGCAACTGCCACCACGCCCCCGCCGCCTGCGTGGGCCAGCGGCAGTTGCCCAGCGCCAGCGTCGAGGGCGTGCAGGCGCTGCTGGCCAGCGGCGACACCGCGCCGCGGAATCTGCCGCTGCCCGAGGCCTCGCCCCTGCCGCAGCTGCGGCGCCTGCTGGGCGGCGAGATCACCGCCGACGCCGTGCTGGCCGAGCTGAAAGCCTCGAACCTGCGCGGCCTGGGCGGCGCGGGCTTTCCGGCCTGGCGCAAGTGGGACACGGTGCGCGCCCAGCCTGGGCCGCGCGCCATGGTGGTCAACATCGACGAAGGCGAGGTCGGCACCTTCAAGGACGGCCACCTGCTCACCCAGGGCGGCGCGCCGCAGATGCTGGAAGGCATGCTCATCGCCGCCGCCGTGGTGGGCGCGGAACACATCTGGCTCTACCTTCGCGACGAATACCACGACGCGCGCGTGCTGCTGCAACGCGAGCTGGACCGCCTGGTTGGCACGCTGCGCGAACTCGCCGCGCGCTTTCCCGGCTACACGCCGCCCGCCATCGAGCTGCGGCGCGGAGCAGGCGCTTACATCTGCGGCGAGGAATCGGCGCTGATCGAGTCCGTGGAAGGCAAGCGCGGCATGCCGCGCCTGCGCCCGCCCATCGTGGCCACGCGCGGCGTGTTCGGCCGGCCCACACTGGCGCACAACCCGGAGTCGCTCTGGTGGGTGCCCGAGATCCTGGCGCGCGGCGCCGACTGGCTGGCGGCACAGGGCCGGCGCGGGCGCAGCGGTCTGCGGCGCTTTTCCGTCTCGGGCCGGGTGCAACGGCCCGGTGTGTACCTGGCACCGGCCGGCATCAGCCTGCGCGAACTCGTCGATGAACACGCCGGCGGCATGCTGCCGGGCCACACGCTCTACGCCTACCTGCCCGGTGGCGCGTCGGGCGGCATTCTGCCGGCGCATCTGGCCGATCTGCCGCTGGACTTCGACACCCTGGCCGAGCACGGCTGCTTCGTGGGCTCCATGGCTGTCGTGGTGCTGGGCCAGCACGATTCGGCGCGCGGTGCCGCGCTCAACCTGATGCAGTTCTTTGAACACGAGTCCTGCGGCCAGTGCACGCCCTGCCGCAGCGGCACGGTGCAGGCCGTGCGGCTGATGCAGGCCCCGGTGTGGGACACCGACCGCATGGGCGAGCTCTCGCAGGTGATGCGCGACGCGTCCATCTGCGGCCTGGGCCAGGCTGCGCCCAACCCGATGGACAGCGTGCTGCGCTTCTTTCCCCACGAAGTCAACGGCCCGAGCACGGCCGAGGTGAACCCATGAACCCGCGCGATCTTCCGGCCGACCAAGCCCCCGTGTCCTTCACCCTCAACGGCCAGCCCGTGCAGGCCGTGCCGGGCGAAAGCCTGCTCGACGTGGCACGCCGCGTCGGCGTGTCGATCCCCCACCTGTGCCACAGCGACGGGCTGCGCAGCGTGGGCAACTGCCGCGCGTGCGTGGTCGAGGTGGCGGGCGAGCGCGTGCTCGCGCCCTCGTGCTGCCGCGCACCGCAGCCTGGCATGGTGGTCAGCAGCAACAGCCCGCGTGCCAGCGCCGCCCAGAAGACGGTGCTGGAACTGCTGCTGGCCGACGCGCCCGACACGCAGGCTTTGAAGCACGACAGCGAGCTGGCGCAGTGGGCAGCGGGTGTGGGCGCAAGACCCGGCCATTTTGCGGGCCGTCATCCGAACACATCCGTTCGCCCTGAGCCCTCCGACAGGCTCAGGACAGGCCCTGTCGAAGGGCTCTCACACACCTCGCCAGGGCTTCCTTCGACAGGCTCAGGACGATCGGAAATACAAGCTCAGCCCGAACAGGGAGATGGGGACGCCATCGGCATGGATGCACACAGGTCCGTTCGCCCTGAGCCTGTCGAAGGGCTCGCACACAGCGTCCGCCTCGACACCTCCCACCCCGCCATGACCGTGAACCTGGACGCCTGCATCCAGTGCACGCGCTGCATCCGCGCCTGCCGCGAGACGCAGGGCAACGACGTGCTGGGGCTGGCGTTTCGCGGCGGCCATGCGCAGATCGTGTTCGACCAGGCCGACCCCATGGGCGCCAGCACCTGCGTGGCCTGCGGCGAGTGCGTGCAGGCCTGCCCCACGGGCGCTATCGCGCCGGCCAACGGCGCGTTCGAGCAACCGCCTGAGCAAACGGTGGACTCGGTCTGCCCCTTCTGTGGCGTGGGCTGCCAGCTCAGCTACGGCGTGACCGACGGCAAGATCACCCAGGTGACGGGCATCGAAGGCCCGGCCAACGAGGGCCGCCTGTGCGTGAAGGGCCGCTTCGGCTTCGACTACGCGCACAGCCCCGAGCGCCTCACCCGCCCACTGATCCGCCGCGCCGGCGCATCCAAGGACCCGGCCGACGTGGTGCACCGCCTGAACCCGGCGCGCATCCGCGAGCTGTTCCGCGAAGCCACCTGGGAAGAGGCGCTGGACCTGGCCGCGGCTGGCTTCCAGACAGCCATGGCCAGCACCACCCAGCGCGGGCGCCTGGCCCCGGTGGCCGGCTTCGGATCGGCCAAGGGCACGAACGAAGAGGCCTACCTGTTCCAGAAGCTGATCCGCAGCGCCTTCGCCACCCACAACGTGGACCACTGCACCCGTCTGTGCCACGCCTCCAGCGTGGCCGCGCTCATGGAGGGCCTGGGCTCGGCCGTGGTCACCAACCCGCTGCGCGACGTGCAGTACGCCGACTTCGTGCTCGTCATCGGCGCCAACCCGGCGCAGAACCACCCGGTGGGCGCCACCTGGATCAAGAACGCGGTGAAGCGCGGCACGAAACTGGTGATGGCCGACCCGCGCCGCACCGAACTGGCCCGCCATGCGTGGAAGCACCTGGGCTTCACGGCCGGCACCGACGTGGCGCTGCTCAACGCCCTGCTGCACACCATCATCGACGAGGGCCTGACCGACGCCGCCTACATCGAGCAGCACACGCTCGACTTCGCGCTCATCAAAACCCATGTGGCCGACTTCAGCCCGGAGGCCATGGCGCCGGTGTGCGGCATCGCGGCCGAGGAGATCCGCGCCGTGGCGCGTGCCTACGCCACCGCGGGCAACAGCATGATCCTCTGGGGCATGGGCGTGAGCCAGCACACCCACGGCACCGACAACGCGCGCTGCCTCATTGCCCTGTCCCTCATCACCGGGCAGATCGGCCGTCCGGGCACCGGCCTGCACCCGCTGCGGGGCCAGAACAACGTGCAGGGCGCGAGCGACGCCGGCCTGATTCCCATGGTGCTGCCCGACTACCACCGGGTGGGCGACGCGGGTGCCCGCGGCCAGGCGGAAGCGGCCTGGGGCCTGGCGCCCGGCACGCTGGGCAGCGAGCCCGGCCTGACCGTGGTGGAGATCGTCGATGCCGCCTACGACCGGCAGATCCGCGCCATGCTGATCCAGGGCGAGAACCCGGCCATGAGCGACCCCGACGCCACCCACGCCCGCGAGGCCTTTGCCCGGCTCGACCACCTGGTGGTGCAGGACATCTTCCTGACCGAGACCGCGATCCTGGCCGACGTGGTGCTGCCCGCGACCGCCTGGCCCGAGAAGACCGGCAGCGTCACCAACACCGACCGCATCGTGCAACTCGGCCGCAAGGCCGTGCCCGCACCGGGCGAGGCGCGGGCCGACGCCTGGATCACCGAGCAGCTGGCGCGCCGCCTGGGCCTGCCCTGGGCCTACGACGTGGCGGCCGACGGCAGCGCCGTGGCCGACAGCAGCCAGGGCATTGGCGCCGTGTTCGAGGAAATGCGCGGCCTCATGCCTTCGATTGCCGGCCTCTCGTGGGCACGGCTGCAGCGCGAGGGCGCGGTCACCTACCCCGTGGCCAGCGACGACGACCCCGGCCAGCCGGTGGTCTTCACCGATCGCTTCCCCACCGCCTCCGGCCGCGCCACGCTGGTGCCCGCCGCGCTCACGGCGCCGGCCGAGGTGCCCGATGCCGACTACCCGCTGGTGCTCATCACCGGGCGCCAGCTGGAGCACTGGCATACCGGCAGCATGACGCGGCGCAGCAGCGTGCTCGACGCGCTGGAACCCGCACCCGTGGTCAGCCTGCACCCCGGCACCGCCGCGCGCCTGGGCCTGCAGGCGGGCGACACGGCGCAGGTGCGTTCGCGCCGGGGCGCTGTGCAGCTGCCGGTGCGTCTGGACAGCGGCATGCCGGCCAACACCGCCTTCATTCCCTTCGCCTACGCCGAAGCCGCCGCCAACCTGCTCACCAACCCGGCGCTCGACCCGCTGGGCAAGATCGCCGAACTGAAGTACTGCGCGGTGGACGTGCGCGCGGTGGCGGCCTGAGCCTAGCCTGTGCCTGTGCCTGTGCCTGTGCCTGTGCCTGTGCCTGTGCCTGAGGTTGAGGTTGAGGTTGAGCGTCTGGCGCTGATGTCTGCTCACCCTGCCCCAGCACCCCCGCTCAGTCCTGGATGCGACCCGGAAGCTTGATTCGGCGCAAGGCCGCGGCGCCCACCGTCGGTAAGATGGGCGTTCGTGGAGACCGCGGCCACGCGCCGCACTCTGTTCCGTTTGCGCCATCCTCTGCAGGAGACAACAGCATGTTCAAGAAAATCCTCGTTCCCACCGACGGCTCGTCACAGGCGGCCCACGCCTCCATCACCGCGGCCGAACTGGCCAAGAGCCAGGGTGCGCAGATCGTCGGCGTGTACGTGATCGACCCGTTTCCGTACATTGGCATCGGCGACGCGTCGGCCGCCGGCCTGCAGTCCTACATGACCGAAGCGCGCGCCGCCTCCGGCCAGGCGCTGGACGCGCTGGCCAAGGTCTGCGGCGACGCGGGCGTGCCCTTCGCGGGCGACACCATCGAGCGCAACGTGGTGTACGAGGGCATCCTGGAAACCGCCGAGGCCGAGGGCTGCGACCTGGTGGTGATGGGTTCGCACGGCCGCCAGGGCATCAAGGCGCTGATCCTGGGCAGCGTGGCGCAGAAGGTGCTCACGCACGCCAAGGTGCCAGTGCTGATCGTCAAGTCCTGACACCACGGGGCGGCTGCGCGCCGCCCCCGCTGCCTCAGCGCATGAAGCGGCCCGCCCCGTCCAC
>JAGXRS010000171.1 GCA_018335615.1 Hydrogenophaga sp.
CGGCATCGTCCTTCATCGGTGCGGCCCGAAACGCCGACAGCAGCAGGTGCGCGATGCCGGGGTTGATGGGCGAGCCGCCACTGCGTATCTGGTCCACGGCGCGGCACAACTCGCCTTCGACGGTGACCTTGAGCATGTAGCCCTGGGCGCCCGCCCGGATCGCACGCAAGGCTTCGTCGGGGGTCTCGACCGAGGTGAGCACCAGGATCGGCACATCCGGTTGGTTGTGGGTCATCTCACGGATCAGATCGACGCCACTGTGCCTGCCCAGGTGGAGGTCGATCACCGCGAGCTGCAGGTGCTCGGCCAACGGGCTGTCGAGCCAGGCACGCGCGGAGTCCCTGTCGTGGACCACACACACCGTCAGGTCGCCGCAATGCTGGCGCAGCTCGGCGGCGGCCCAGCGGGCGAAATGCACATCGTCTTCAACGAGCAATAGATAAGACTTATTCATTAATTTTATTGAAATTGTCTTTCATATTCAAGATTTATCAGTTTAAAGGTTGCGGCCAATAAAATTGGCAATGCTCTTGATGAAACGATTTTTGACCTACGCGGGTGTCTTGCTTCGGGGTGGTCCGGTTCGACTTGTGCTGTCGGCTGTGGCCATGGCCCTGACCGGTCTGCTGCTGGTCTGGAGCACGTCCTACGAAAAGGGCTTGTTGGGCCCGGGTGATGCGGACCGCAGCGTGCTGCTTCGAGAAGCCCATGTGCTGGATCTGGGCCCCATGGGCCTCAGCGAGCCATTGCCGCCGTTCGCCGGTGACGCGGGCGTGGCCGTCCGCTTGCCCCACCGACTGGAGCCCGGCGCAGCGCGATTCGTGAATTACCGGTTCAGCCTGTCTGTGCTGCCCCGGACGGCGCACGACGCACCCATGGCGTTGTGTGTTCCGCGCTGGGCGTCTGGCGCGACCGTGTGGCTCAATGGACAGCTGTTGAGAACGCCTGCCCCCGGTACCGCGGGTTTGATGGACATGCACCAGCCGGAACTGATGGTTTTGCCACCGCAGACAGGCCCCGGTGCGCATCGGCTGGACATTCGGTTGCGGGTGGTGCCGGGCGCCGTCAGTGGGCTGTCGCCCGTGTGGTTTGGCGAGAGCACGGCGATTCGGCAGGGCTGCCAGTCCCTGCATGCCAGCCAACGCGATGCGCGTGTGGGCAATGCCTACCTCATGGCCTTCATGGGCTTGGTGGCGCTGGCGATCGGTGTGGTGAAGCGAGAGCGCATGGCCCTGTTCTTCGGCTTGCTCGTGGCCACGTGGTGCTTGCACCACCTTTTCGTTCTGGGTCACTGGACGTCGATGGACGAGTCCACCTGGTTGGCCATTTATTACGCCACCCGTCCTTTGGCGGCATGGCCACTGGCGCTGTTTGTGCTGAGTTACACCGGATTCAGCACGCCCTGGCGCACGCGAGGGCTCTTGCTCCTGTTCGGGGGGGCGTACGCGGCGTTTGCGCTGCTGGCACCCCATCACTGGCCGTTGTGGCTGGCGGCTTTTGGTTTCGTTCTGGTCTGCATCATCGCGCTCCTGTTCGCCTTGCTGGTGCGCTTCAGCGTTCAGCAGGCGACCGTTTCCGTGGTGATTTTTTGCGTGGCACTGGGGCTGGTTGTCGCCTTCAACCTGATGGAAGTGCTGCGCGCGCTGGGCTGGTTGCCCTGGGACGACCGCTCGATCTCCTACCTGACCGTGCCCTTGCTGGCGTTCGGCATGGGTGCGCTCATGCTGGAGCGGCTGGTGCGTTATCTCGGCGCCGAGGAGCGGGCAGGCGTCGCGTTGCGCGAAGAAGTGTCCCGTCAGCGCGCCAAGATGGCCGCCGACTTCCTCAAGCTGCAACAACAGGCCGAGAAAATTGCGGTGCTGGAGGAGCGCAAACGCATTGTGCGGGACATGCACGATGGACTGGGTTCGCAGCTGGTGTCGGCCAGCGCCCTGCTGCGCTCATCGCCTGACATGCCGCCGTCCCTGACGGCATTGATTGACCTGGCCTTGCTCGAGCTGCGCAGCGTGCTGGATGTTCTGTCTGCATCTCCCGACCACGAGGATCCGGATGACGATCCGGTGTCGCTGCTGCTCGGCAAGCTCCGCCACCGTCTGGGCCCTGTCTTCAGGGCGCAAGGTGTCGACATTGTCTGGCAGACCGAATCGATGCCCCGAGGCTTTCTGGCAGATGACCAGGGGCGTCTTCAGTTGTTGCGGGTGTTGCAGGAGGCGTTCACCAATGTCCTGAAACACGCGCAAGCCAGAACGGTTGAGCTGAGCACGGCGGTGTTCCAGGATCGGATTGTGGTGGAGCTGCGGGACGATGGCATCGGCCTGGA
The DNA here is from genome assembly GCA_018335615.1 of Hydrogenophaga sp. Taxonomy (GTDB): domain Bacteria; phylum Pseudomonadota; class Gammaproteobacteria; order Burkholderiales; family Burkholderiaceae_C; genus Hydrogenophaga. The sequence goes on from JAGXRS010000171.1 coordinate 2,321, forward strand.
TCTGGAGGAGGGCGGCCACGCCAACCCACTGGCGGGCCATGGCCTGTCCAACATGCACATGCGCGCGCTCGACATGGGGGCCACTCTGAAGATTTTCAGGCGGGCACCCGGCACATCCGTGCAACTGACGTTCTCCTGGCCCGCCGGGGCTTGAAGCGCGAGCGCCCAACCGGGCAGGACGATCGGTGGCCATCCACGGATCACGCTTGGGTCCGCCAAGCCGCTTGGAAACAGACCAGGACAGACACGGGCGAAGGCTTGCGGTTTCGCCGTGTCGGTCAACCGACCGTGTTCAGGCTCGGCGCCAGATCCGCCGCACCCACAGGAAGCCGCGGTAGCCACCTTCCAGCAGCCACAGCGTGGCGGGTGTGCCCAGCAAGCGGCCCAGCCAGGCCCAGCGCGGCAGCACGCGCCACAGCGTGGTGAAGGCTTGTGCACCGCTGACCAGACGCCCGTCGGTCAGGCGCACGTGCAGGCGCGCCAGGGCCTTGTCGCGTGTGAGGCCGGGCCCCAATTCGGATGCCGTGCAACGCGTCACATCCGTCCACAGAACGGCACCGGCGCCCGGCTGGCGCTGGTACATCGCGATTTCACGGGAGCACACGGGGCAGCCGCCGTCGAAATAGACCGTCGTACTGGTTTGAGTGGGGTTTTCCATGGGCGAATGATAGATTTGAACGACTCATTTCGCACTCATGGAACATAACCGTCTTTTCTGGGCTGATAATGCAACTCAAATACAACTCATTTGGGGTCGTTCATGCCCATCAAACAGCGCAGTGCCTCTGGTGCCGCCCCGCCAGCTTTGCCGCAGCCCGGGTTTCGAAGTGGTGCGGTGGCGCGCATGGCCAGCATGCCGGTGTCGACCTTGCGCATCTGGGAGCAGCGCTACCGGGCGGTCGAGCCTTGCACGACGCCGTCGGGCCACCGGCTGTATTCAACGGCCGACCTTGAACGCGTCACGCTGATGCGCCGGCTCACCCGGCACGGCCATGCGATTGGTTCGCTGGCCGGATGGACGACAGACCAGTTGCGCGAGGCGGCCCAAACGCTCACCCCTGCGCAGAACCTCCACCTCCAGGGTCAGCGCCAGCCACGCGATGCCCTGCGCGTCGTGGTTGTGGGGCAGGCCATGGCCCTGCGGCTGGAACGGCTCCAGCTGCGCCAGGTTCTGACGCGCCCCCTGGTGCTGGTGGGTGTGTACGAGACCCTGGCCGCCGCCACCCAGGCAGGGCACGATCGGCCCGCAACGCCGTCACCGGTACGAACCATCGATCTCATGCTGGTGCAGCTGCCCGATTTGCCTGTCGTGACGGCGGCCCGACTGCTCGATGCACAGCGGTCGTGGCAGGCACGGACCGTTGCCGTGAGTTACCGCTTCACCCATGCGCAGGTGCGCAAGGCCTTTCTGAGCGCGGGTGTGGAGCTGGTTCGCGAGCACGGGGATGATGAAGCGCTGGCCACCTGGCTGGACGGGCTGAGCCTCTCACCGGACGATGCCGCCAGGGACCACGGCCGCGATGCCCAGGGTGTCGCCATGCCGGCCTGGTCGTCCGATGCATGCCAGCTGTTGCAGTCATCCACCTTGCCGGCGCCGCGATACGACGACACCGCCTTGACCGCGTTGGCCGGCATGTCTTCTCGTGTCGCTTGCGAATGCCCGCGCCATGTCGCCGAGCTGCTCATGCAGATCGGCAGCTTCGAGCGTTACAGCGCAGGCTGTGCCCACTTGCGTCCAGGTGATGCAGCGCTGCATGCACAGCTTCAGCAGGTCGCTGGCGTGGCCCGGGTGTTGCTGGAAACGGCTCTGCAGCGGCTGGCCCAGGCCGAAGGCCTGGCATGGCCTTGAAGCGCAAACCACGCGCGTTGCCACCGAGATCGATTCCCTTCACCTTCTCGCCACGGCAGTGCTTTTGCCGGACATTGTCTGAGGACCCAGAAGCCGCATGACTTCCCACCGTTCGACATCCATGAATGATCTCGGCCCCCATACCCTGGCGCTCGTGCAACAGGTCGAAACCCTGAGCGGGTGTCCTGTTGTGTTCAAGCCAGACAGCACGCTGGGCGTACAGGCTGCTCTGCAAAAGGCACGCAACGGTGCCGCTTTCCATGTCCTCCGGTACCAGCCGGGTGGCCGTGCACTGGATTATTGGGTGGCTTACCAATGCGCGTATGCGCTGCGTTTTTATGCGCTGCCGCCCGATCAGCGCTGGGACTTTTCGGACACCGGCGACGGCACGGAGCAGGTCGAGTCGCTGTTGATGGCGGGCCAGACGCTCGATCCGAACGATCTGATGCGGGTGCCGATGTTTGCCCGGCAGATCGAGCAATGGGCGCTGATGACCTTGCTGTCCTACCCGGTCGGCATGCGCATCGACCGCTGGCTGCACCACGCCTACCCGGCGCTGCGGGTCGAGCAGGCCGAGGGCATGGCGCAACTCCAGACGGAAAATGCCCGTCTGTTGTCTCTGGCCATGGGCCGGCTCACAGTGCCTGTGTCGCTGCTGGGGATGCCGGCCGCTTACGCGCGGCTGGCCGACAGCATGCTGGGCACCGCCGTGCATTCGACAGCCTGGCAGGCGGGTGGGGCGATGGGCACCGGCGAGCGCTTGTTCGACTTGCTGGAGCAGCATGCCGACGAGCCGGTGCACGACCGCGAACTGATCGACGCCTGGGGTCGGGCACTGGGCATGTCGGGCTGGTACCGCTGGAAGCCCTACAGGATGCTGGCCTGACAAAGCGCATCGGGACGCGGGCGCGCGTGCTTCGCCGCCCGGGAGCCCGTTGGTGCAGCGCATCGTCGGTGCAGCCGGTATCGGGACTGGGTGGTACGCGCCGACACCCGGGTCGCGGGTGGCCGGCCTGGCGTCATGGAGCGTCTGGGGCCTGGGCCCCGACGTGTGCCTGGCGCGCCGGCCCAGGCCCCGTTGACGGCCGCATGACCGGCCGGGGCCCGTGCGGGTCGCTGTTGCACGCGGCGGGCCACGGGGTCAACCTGCCGGGCATCTTCGACACCCCTCTGACACGGCGCGCCCGTGTGCCCGGGGCGCTCTACCGCGCCGGGCCGGCTGCTGGGCCGTCGTGCACGAGCCGCCCGTCCACCAGTTCGATCACGCGGTCACAACGCGCGGCCAGTCGCGGGTCGTGCGTCACCACGAGAAAGGACGTTTTCAGCTCGGCGTGCATCTGCCGCATCAGCGCGAACACCTCGTTGGCCGACACGGTATCGAGGTTGCCCGTGGGCTCGTCGGCCAGTACCAGCGGGGGTTCGAGCACCAGGGCACGCGCAATCGCCACGCGCTGCTGCATGCCGCCCGACAGCTCGCCCGGGCGTTTGTTCATCGCACCGCCCAGGCCGACAGCGGCGAGCACGGCACGCGCCCGTTCGCGCTGGGCCGGCGTGATGCGGCCCTCGCGCATCAGGGCCGGCAAGGTCACGTTTTCCAGCGCGCTGAAGGCGGGCAGCAGGTGGTGGAACTGGAAGATGAAGCCCAGCGTGGAACGCCGGCGCAGCGTGAGGGCGGCATCGTCGAGGCCGCTCACCTCAACGCCGTCGATGCGGTAACGGCCGGCCGTCATGCGCTCGAGCAGGCCCACGATGTTCAGGAGCGTGCTCTTGCCCGAGCCCGACGGGCCGATCAGGGCCACAAATTCGCCGCGGTCGATGCGCAAGGACACCCCATGCAGCACCTCGGCCTCGTTCGGCAAGCCGACGTTGTAGCGCTTGCGCACGCCGTCGAGTTCCAGCAGCACGGCGGGCGGCGCCGCCCCGGTGGGTGCGTTCATAAACGGATCGCTTCCGCCGGATCGAGCCGGGCGGCGCGACGTGCCGGCGCCACCGCGGCGAGCACGCCGCACACCGTGGCGATGGCGGCCACGCGCAGCGCCAGCGCCGGCTCCAGCGTGATGTTGAAGAGCGGCAGGCCATCGGAGCCGCGCACGAAGTGCGTGAACGCCCAGATCAGCAGCACCGCCAGCAGCACGCCCAGCGCCGAGCCCAGCGCACCGACGATCGCACCCTGCAACAGGAAGACGCGCAGCACCTGGCCCTGGGTGGCGCCCATCGCGCGCAGGATGCCGATCTCGCGCCGCTTCTGCACCACCGACACCACCAGCACGCTGGCGATGCCCAGCACGACGACGACCATCACCACGCCGCGGATCACCGCCGTGCTCACCGACTGGGCATTCAGCGCGGACACGAGTTGCGCGTTCGACTGTTGCCAGCTCTCGGCCTTGTAGGGCCAGCGCGCGGCGAGGTGGTCCGCGAGCGTTTGCGCCGACCAGATGTCGGCCAGCGTCAGGTCCAGGCTGGTCGCGCCGCCGGGCAGGGCGGCCAGGCTCTGCGCCGTGCGCAGCGGCACGATCACCGTGCGCCGGTTCAGTTCACGCACACCCAGGTCCACCAGCGCCGTGACGCGCAGCGAATCGGTGACGCCACCGGTGACGATGCCCACGCGGTCGCCCACGCGCACGCCCAGGTCGTCGGCAAGCTCGCGGCCGATGATGCCTTCGCCAGGCTCCAGCCGTGCCCTGCCATCCACAACCTTGGCGCGCAGGCCGACGATGCGGTCGTAGCGGTCGAGGTCCACGCCCATCAGCGCGATCGCCTTGGATGCCTCGCCGCGCGTGGCCAGCCCCGCGGCCGAGACCATCGGCGAGACCGCCACCACCTGTGGCATGGCCTCGAGCAGCGGCACCAGCAGCTGCCAGTTGCTGATGGAGCGCGGGCGCTGCGCACGCGGTTGCGTCTGCACCAGTTCGGTGGTGCCGGCGCTGGCCGGCGCACGGGCGCTCAGCACCACGTCCTCGAGCGGACTCAGCGTCAGGTGGGCCTGTGCGCCCAGGGTCTTCTCGATCGTGTTGCGCTGCAACCCGGAGATCAGTGCCGAGATGTAGGCGACCACCGCCACGCCCGCGGCCACACCGATGATGATCAGCAGCGTCTGCATGCGCCCCTCGCGCAGGAAGCGGGTCGCGACGCGGGTCTCGAAGCCAAGCATCTCGGGCGAACCTTCAGCGGCCCATGGCATTGGTCATGGCGGCGCCCGCGTCTTCCTGGGTGCCTTTGCCGACCCGGGTCGGCGGTGCGGCGCCGCTGCCGACCCGGGCGCGCTGGCCGGGAAGCGGGGCGGCGCCGATCAGCACCTGATCGCCCTCACGCAGGCCATCGAGGATCTCGGCTGCGTCGAGCGTGCGCAAACCCGGGCGCACCGGGCGCGCCTCGACGCGGCCGTCGCGCAGGATCCAGACGCTGTCGCCCGTCCATTCGTCGCCCCGCAGTGCCTCGGCCGGCACGACCAGCGCCTGCTCGCGGCGCGCGGTCTCCACTTCCACCGACAGGGTCATGTCCTCGCGCAGGAAGGCGGGGGTGGGCGGCGGCAGCGAGAACTTGACCTCGATGGCGCCGCGCTGGGCATCGACCAGCGGCGCAATGGACAGCACGCGGGCCGTGAACCGCTGCGTCGGAAAGGCGTCGGCCAGCACTCGGGCCGTCTGCCCGGTCTGGAGCTGTTCCAGGTAGCGCTCGTCCACCTGGGCCACCAGCTGCAACGGGCCGGCCAGCGCCAGGCCGAGCAGGGCGCGGCCCGGCTGCACGATCTGGCCGGGTTCGACCAGGCGCGAGAGCACACGCGCATCGGCCGGTGCGGTGAGCACGGCCTCGGCCAGGCGCGCCTCGGCGGCGGCGCGGGCCGCGCTGGCCAGCGCCAGCTGCGCCTGTGCCTGGGCGACGTCGGTGCCCGGCTCGGCGATGGCGGCGCTCTGCGCGCGTGCGGCGTCCAGTTGCGCCTGCGCCACCGCCAGCGCGCGGCGCACCTCGTCCAGCCGCGCCTCGCTGAGAAAGCCCCGGGCCACCAGGTCCTGCGTGCGCTGCAGGTCGGCCTGTGCGGCGACCCGCACCGCCTCGGCTTGCGCCACAGCGGCCTGC
>JAGXRS010000172.1 GCA_018335615.1 Hydrogenophaga sp.
GGCAAGGCCATCATCGTCAAGCTGGCCTACCGCCACGGCGTGGACGCGGTCACGCTCATCATGTACCGCATGCTGTTCGCACTGCCGCTGTTCCTGGCGCTGGCCTGGTGGGCCACCTACCGGCAAGGCGGCGGCGCGCGGGCGCCGCTCACCCGGGCCGACTGGCTGGGCATCGTGGGCCTGGGCATCACCGGCTATTACCTGGCCAGCTTCCTGGATTTCTGGGGTCTTCAGTACATCAGCGCCAGCCTGGAGCGGCTCATCCTGTACCTGAACCCCACCCTGGTGCTGGTCTTCGGCTGGGCCGTCTATGGGAGGCGCATCACACGCCTGCAGGCGCTGGCCATGGCCGTGAGCTATGCCGGCGTGCTGCTGGTGTTCGGCCACGAGGCCGACTTTGCCGGGCCGGGCGCTGCGCTGGGGGCGGCACTGGTGTTCGGCAGCGCGATCAGTTACGCGGTCTACCTCGTCTACAGCGGCGAACTCGTCAAGCGCCTGGGCTCCATGCGCCTGGTGGGGCTGGCCACCAGCGTGGCCTGCGGGCTGTGCCTGCTGCAGTTCGTGCTGCTGCGCCCGATGGCGGCCGCGGTGGTGGCGCCCGAGGTGATCTGGCTTTCGCTGCTCAACGCCACGCTGTGCACGTTTGCGCCCGTCATCATGGTGATGATGGCGATCGAGCGCATCGGCGCCGGCCTGGCCGCGCAGACCGGCATGATCGGCCCCATGTCCACCATCGGCATGGGCGTGCTGATCCTGGGCGAACCCTTCAACGCCTGGATCGTCGCCGGCACCGCGCTGGTGGTGTCCGGCGTTTTTCTGGTGACCCGCTTCGGTGCGGCGGGCGCCGCCAAATAGCTTTCTGAACAGGAGACACACATGGACTTGGGACTTGCCGGCAAATGGGCACTGGTGGGCGGCGCCAGCAAGGGGCTGGGCCTGGGCTGCGCGCAGGCGCTGGCCGCCGAGGGCGTCAACGTGGTCATGGTCGCGCGCCGCGCCGAGGTGCTGCATGCCGCGGCCGACGGCGTCTGCGCCGTTGCGCCCGGCGTGCAGGTGCTCACGGTGGCGGCCGACATCACCACGCCCGAAGGCCGCGCGGCGGCGCTGTCGGTGGCCGGCGGCCCCGGCACCGCGTTCGACATCGTCGTCACCAACGCCGGCGGCCCGCCCCCCGGCGACTTCCGCAGCTGGGACCGCGAGGCCTGGCTCAAGGCCATCGATGCCAACATGCTCACGCCCATCGAACTCATCAAGGCCACGGTGGACGGCATGGCGCAGCGCGGCTTCGGGCGCATCGTCAACATCACCAGCAGCGCGGTGAAGGCCCCCATCGACATCCTGGGCCTGTCCAACGGCGCGCGCAGCGGCCTCACCGGCTTCGTGGCCGGCGTGGCCCGCAGCGGCATCGCGGCCCAGGGCGTGACCATCAACAACCTGCTGCCCGGTAAGTTCGACACCGACCGCATCGCCACCACCCTGCAGGCCGCCGCTGCCAAGACCGGCAAACCATTGGAAGACATCCGCCGCGCCCAGCAGGCGCAGATTCCGGCTGGCCGCTTCGGCACGCCCCAGGAATTCGGCGCCATCTGCGCCTTTTTGTGCAGCGTGCACGCGGCCTACATGACGGGGCAGAACGTGCTGGCCGATGGTGGGGCTTACGCGGGGACGTATTGATGCCAAGGTGCGCCGGGCATGCTCGCCCGAGCGCGACAACGCAGCCCGTCTGCAAGCATTCAAGCGCTCTGCACGGTGATGGCGTCACTGAACAACACGACACATCTGGGTGTTTGACATCTGCGCAGACGCAAGGGAAATTTCGCATGTCCGTGTCCCAACGCCACAGGAGTTCTTCGATGCGCCTCGCTGTTCAAACCTTGGTCGCCGCCGCCCTGTCCCTGGCGGTCCTGGGGGCCCATGCCCAAAGCATGCGTCCCGGTCTGTGGGAATTTCGGAGCAAGCTGGGCGGCAACCCCGAGATGGAGGCCGCGATGGCGCAGATGGAGCAGCAGATGGCGGCCATGCCGCCGGAGCAGCGCAGGATGATGCAGGACATGCTGGCCAAACAGGGCATGAGCATGGGGCAGGCCGCTGGGGGCATGTCGGTGGTCCGGGTCTGCATCACGCCCGAGATGGCGGCGCGGCAGGAAATGCCCGCGCAGACCGAGGGCGAGTGCAGCCAGACCATCGTTTCCCGCAGTGCCAGCACCATGAAGATGCGGTTCACCTGCAAGAACCCGGCGTCCAGCGGCGAGGCCACCTACACCTTCACCGGTGACACCGGCTACACCATGAAGATGGTGATGCAGTCCGCACACGAAGGCCGGCCCCAGCAGGTGACGATGGACGGCCAGAGCAAGTGGTTGTCCCGCGATTGCGGCGACGTCAAACCGGTCAAGTGAGCCCGGGCGGCCTGCGGCACTGTTCCGCTGCTGGATGGCTTACCGCCGCGAACTCACCAGAATCCCGCCCACGATCAGCACGAACCCGGCCGCGTGGTACAGCCGCGGCATCTCGCCCAGCAGCGTGGCCGACATGAGCGCGGCGAACAGGGGCGTGAGGTTGTTGAAGAAGCCGGCCACGGTCGGGCCGACGCGCGCCACGCCGATGCCCCAGCTGCGGTAGGCCAGCAGGGAGGGGCCGATGGCCACGTAGACCAGGGCGGCGATCAGGGGCCAGCCCCACTGGATGGTGCTGGCGCCCTCGGCGGGCGCCGGCAGCGTGAGCCATTCGCCGGCCGTCATCGCGCCCGACCAGGCCAGCCCGAAGGCGATCTGCGCCAGCAGGAAGGCGGCCCAGTCGGCCTTGATGTTCGCCGGGTAGCCGCCCTCGGGTGGGCGCACCAGCAGCCAGCTGTACCAGGCCCAGGTGAGGGCGGCCAGCAGCATCCAGCCATCGCCCGCCACCAGGCGCAGCGCGGCCAGCTGGGTCAGGTCGCCTCGCGACAGCACCACGGCCACGCCGGCCAGCGACAGAGCGGCGCCCACCGCGGCGCGCTTCGAAACCGGCACGCCGTAGAGCACGCGGCCCAGCAGCAGCATCCAGATGGGAATGCTGGACGCCACCAGCGTCACGTTGATGGGCGTGGAGGTTTTCAGCGCCATGTACTGCAGCGCGTTGTAGAGGCCCACCCCCAGCAGGCCCAGCAGCGCAAAGCGGCGCCGGTGCGGCCACAGACCGCTGCCCGGGCGCAGCACCCAGGCCGCCAGCGGCAGCAGCAGGGCACCGGCGAGCACCCAGCGCAGGAAATTGAAGGTGATGGGCGGAACCGTGCCCTGCATCCAGCGGCCGACGACGGCGTTGCCGGCCCACATGAGGGGCGGAATCAGCAGCAGGGCGATGGTGGCGGGCGTGAGGCGGGCGGGTGCGGACATGCGGCACTGTAACCACTTGGTGCAAACCCCTTCAGTCGCCACAGCCCTGTCGCCTGCCACGCTGGCGACACCGGGGTTTCGTGGCACGATGGCGGCCGTTCACAAAACACAGGAGATATTCCATGACCCAGACCAGCCGCGCCGTGCGCATCCACGCCACCGGTGGCCCCGAGCAACTCGTGATCGACACCGTGGACGTCGGTGAACCCGGCCCCGGCCAGGTGCGCATCCGCCACCACGCCATCGGCCTGAATTTCATCGACGTGTACCAGCGCAGCGGCCTGTACCCGAACCCCATGCCGCTGGCGCTGGGCATGGAAGGCGCTGGCGTGATCGAGGCGGTGGGCGAAGGCGTGACCCACCTGGCCGTGGGCGACCGCGCGGCCTACGCCGCCAACCCGCCCGGCAGCTACTGCGACGTTCGCGTGATGCCGGCCATGAACGTGTGCCAGCTGCCCGACGGCATCGATTTCGAGACCGGCGCGGCCATGATGCTCAAGGGCCTGACGGCGCAGTACCTGCTCAAGCGCTGCAAGCCGGTGGAAGGCCTGGAAGCGGGCGACTTCGTGCTGTTCCACGCTGCCGCCGGTGGCGTGGGCCTGATCGCCTGCCAGTGGGCGAAGGCGCTGGGCCTGCGCCTGATCGGCACCGCCGGTTCCGATGAGAAATGCGCCCTGGCGCGCGAACACGGGGCCGAGTTCACCATCAATTACCGCAGCGAAGACTTTGCGGCCCGCGTGAAGGAGATCACCGGTGGCCAGGGTGTGAAGGTGGTGTACGACTCGGTCGGCAAGGACACGTTCGACAAGTCGCTCGACTGCCTCCGCCCCTTCGGTCTGATGGTGAGCTTCGGCAATGCCAGCGGCCCGGTGGCGCCGTTCGCACCCGGCATCCTCGGCCCCAAGGGTTCGATCTACGTGACGCGCCAGACCCTGTTCAGCCACATCACCAGTCGCGAACGCACGCAGGCCATGGCCGACGATCTCTTTGCCGTGGTGCAGAGCGGGCAGGTGAAGATCCGCATCGACCAGCGTTTCCCGCTCGCCGAGGTGCGCAAAGCTCACGAGAGCCTGGAAGCGCGGGCCACGACCGGCTGCACGGTGCTGCTGCCCTGATGCAGGGTCGGTCCTGACGAAAAAAGCCCTGGGTGTCACGCCGGGGCTTTTTTGTGGCGGCTCGCTCAGGCGTGTGCAGGCTGGGGGGCCACCGTGGCCAGTGCAGATTCCAGGTGCTGCAGCGTGG
>JAGXRS010000173.1 GCA_018335615.1 Hydrogenophaga sp.
ACCCTGCCGTTGGTCGCTTCCACCTGAAGGCGGGGAGCGCCGTGCCGCCCGCTCAGGCGGCCGGCAATTCGACGTGAAACGACGCGCCCTGGCCGGGCACGCTCTCGGCCCGGATGCGCCCGCCCATGCGTTCGACGGCTTTGTGCACCATCGCCAGCCCGATGCCGGTGCCGGGGATCTGGTCCTGGCGGTGCAGCCGCTGGAACATGCCAAAGATCTTGTCGTGGTGCCGCATGTCAAAGCCCATGCCCTGGTCGGACACGCTCAGGTGCACCCGGTCGGCCTCCTGGCGGGCGGTGATGTCGATCTGCGGCGCCCGGTCGGCGGGGGTGAACTTCAGCGCGTTGTCCAGCAGGTTGCGCAGCACGATGGTGAGGCCTTGCGGGTGGGCGCGCACGGCCAGGCCGGGGGGCACGAGCACCCGGACTTCGCCGTGCCGGGCGCTCAGCTCGTCCTGGAAGGGCACCAGCACCGCCAGCACATGGGACGTCAGATCGATCGACTCGCTCGGCTCCGACAGGTTCTGCAGGCGCGAGTAGGCCAGCAGGTCGCTCACCAGCTGAGACATGTGCAGCGTGGCCTTCTGGATGCGCCGCAGGTGTTCGCGCCCCGATTCATCGAGTTGCTGCGCGTGATCCTCCAGCAGCAGGGAGCTGAAGCCCTCAATCCCGCGCAGCGGCGTGCGCAGGTCGTGCGACGCGGAATAGGTGAACGACTCCAGTTCGCGGTTGACGGTTTTCAGCTGCTGCACGCTGTCTTCCAGCTGGGCGGTGCGCTCGGCCACCTTGTGCTCCAGACCCTCGGTCAATTCGCGGATGCGGTCCTCGGCCACGACCCGCAGGCGGATGTTGACCAGCATTTGCGCGAACAGCTGCAGCAGGGTGGCTTCCTCCCCGTCGTAACGGTGGGTGTGGTGCACCGAGTCCAGGCCCACGAAACCCAGGCACCGGTCCCCATCCATCAGCGGCAACGCCACCAGGCTCTGGATGGCCTGCGCGAGCAGCAGCTCCCGCAGAGGGCCTTCTGGCAGGGCCCGTGTATCGGGAATGCACACCATCTGGCCGAGCCGGTGCGGGGTGACCCAGTCGGGCATCTGCGCCAGCGGGAAGTTCTGCAGGCGCTCCATTTCCGGGGTGACGCCCTGGGCGCACCATTCGTGGGTGTTGGAGGCGGTGCCGGCCGCGAAGTCGTAGTTGAACAGGTAGGCACGGTCGGCATCGAGAAAGCGGCCCATGTCCCCCAGCGCTTCATTGATCGCCGAATCGGCCTGCTGCACGGGCAGGTTGATGAAGTGGCTGGCCAGGCGAAACAGCAGCAAGACGAAGGCGTTGAGGCGCTCGCGATCGCGATGCGCCGCCTGTTGTTCGGTCACGTCGCGCACCAGGAACATGCAATGGCCGTTGTCGCCCAGCCAGGCCAGGCGCGCGTTGAAGTCGTGCAGGGCGTCGGGCAGGGGCAGGCTGTAGTCGATCTCCTGCAGGCCGTGCTCCCGCGCCCGGGCCATGGCCTCGCGCAGCAGGCCGACGGTGTGCGGTGGCATCACGTCGGCGAGCTGGCGGCCCAGGAACTGGTCGGGTGCCGACAGCAACTGGTCCTGGCGCCCCGCCTGGAAATGGACAAAACGCTCGTGCTCGTCCACCACGAACAGCATGTCCTGCAGCACGTCGAACACCTGTTCGAGTATGGCGCCACGCTCGCGGGCCATCGCCTCGGCTTGCCGCAGTTCGGTGAGGTCCAGGCAGGAGCCGATGAAGCCCAGGAACTGCCCGTCGGCGTCGTAGCGGGGTCGGGCCTGCTCCAGCAGCCAGCGGTACTCGCCGCTGTGGTGTCGCAGCCGGTATTCAATGCTGTAGGGCTCGCGGGCCTCGAAGGCTTGGTTGTAGGTGCTCAGGCACTGTGCATGGTCGTCCGGGTGCATGCCCTGCAGCCAGCCGCTGCCCACCTCCTGCTCCAGGCGGCGACCGGTGAAGGCCAGCCAGGTATCGTTGATCCAGTCGGCGCGCTGGTCGATGCCGCTGGTCCAGATCAGGGCGGGCGAGGCGTTGGCGATCGTGTCCAGCAGCGCCAGGGTCTGGCGCTGGGCTTCTTCGAGCGCTTTGCGCTCGGAAATGTCGAAGGTGGTGCCGGCCAGGTAGACGACGCGCCCGTTCTCGTCGCGCAGGCCGTCGCCGCGCGTGTCGAACCAGTGGTAGACGCCCTGTGCATCGCGCGCGCGAAACTCCAGCCGGTAGGCCGCCTCACCCTTCAGAAAGCGGCCCAGCACCTGCTGCAACCGGGGCAGGTCGTCGGGGTGGATGAGGCTCAGGAAGAAAGCCCCCATTTCGTCGGCAGACGGAGCCGAATGGCCGAGCGCCAGGAAAAACTCGTCGCTGGGCTGGATGAAACCGCGGCCGAAATCCCACTCCCACACCTGGCCTTGCGCGGCCGCGAGGCGAAAGCGCAGTTCGCTGCGGGCCACGGCCCGCTGTTCCTGTTCGAGTTGCGTGACGTCGCGGAACAGCAGCAGCAGGCGGGGCTGGTCGTCCACCACGACCCGCTCGGCGCTGTAGCGCACATGGATGTCCTGGCCATCCGGGCGGACGCTGCGGCCGGGCACATCGCGGACCGGCTCCCCGCGCTCCAGTGCCGCCAGCAACTGCTGGCGGTTGGCGCCGGAGCGCCAGAGCCCCAGTTCGGTGGACGTGGCAACCAGCAGTTCTTCGCGGGGCCGGCCAAACAGGGTGCAGAACGCGTCGTTCACCAGCAGCAGCTGTCCGGTGGTCCAGTCGCCCAGCGACATGGCCTCGGGTGCCGACTGGAACACCGCTTCGAACAGCCGCTGGGCCGACTGCCGGCGCGACTCGGCCACCACCCGCTCGGTGATGTCGCGGGTGATCACCAGGGCCGTGGGCGCCTCGCCAGGCGCCACCGGCTCGCAGCGGACCTGGGCTTCCCAGTGGCGCTCGCCCTGCGGGCCCGGGTAGCTGAAATACAGCGTTTCCGGCACACCGGTTTCAAACACCCGTTCCAGGCACGCCAGCCATTGCCGGGCCAGCTCGGGCGGCGTGCCGACTTCCTCAAAGACCCGTCCCGTCATGGCCTCGGGCTTGAGGCCATTGGCCGTTTCGATCGCCGGGTTGGCGTAGAGCACGCGGCCGCCGGGGCCGTAGCGCACGACGACGTCGGGCATGTGGTCCGTCAGCGTCTGGAAGTGGCGCTCGCTGCGGCGCAGCTGGTGGATCGCGCGTTCCAGGCGCCAGGCGCCGAACGTCATGACGCCGATCACCAGCAGTGCCAGGGCCACGGCCACCGGCAGCAAGGCGGTCCAGGCGGCCAGCACGCCCTCCACGGGCAGTGCGTACACCACCATCAGGCGCCCGGCCTCTGACGACAGGCGTTGGTAGCCCACGATGCGGGGAATGCCGTCGATCATGGCCGCGGCCTGGAAGACCCCGCTCGGTGCCTGGGCCACCGCCCGGGCCAGGTGGCCCTGGAGCTTGCGCCCCTGATCCGCCTCGATCAGCGGGTAGCGCACCAGCACGGTGGTGGCCCCGTCGTCCTCGATGCGAAACAGGCTCATGCTGCTGCCCGCGGGCAGGCCTTCGGAGGCAAAGCGGTTCAGCAGGGCGTTGCGTGGCAGCAGCAGTTCGTATGTCGCGCGGCCGTTTCCATTCTCCAGCGCATGGTGCCAGACCAAGGGAACATGCCATTGCCCGCCATCTTCCCGCGCCAGCCCGGGGAGCCATTGACGGGCGGGTGGGTTGGCGCGGGTCTGTTCCAGCGGCCGAAGGGAAAAGGGCAGGTTCAGCGATTCGACCAGGGGCCTGTGGTCGCCCAGGAACGGGTCGCCCGCCGGCAGCGGGGACGGCTGCGCCATGTCGATGCTGGCGCGCGCCATGCGCAACGACGCTTCCAGCTCAGCCGCCAGGCGCTTGACCTCCCGCTGCGCCTGGGCCCCCGCCCGCTCCAGGGCCGCCTCCCGCTGGGCCAGCAGCAGCACGGCCGTCAGCAGCACCAGCAGCCCCATGGCCGCCGCGGTCAGCAGGCGCAGCCACAGGTGCCCGCTGCCGGGTTCGCTGGTGGCCGCGGAGGGCAAGGGCGGTGCCAGCGCGGCCACCTGGGCCTGAGCAGGCGGTGCATGAGGGGAGGACATGGCGGAACGTGAAGAGAGGCCGCGCCCACGCGGTCCGAAACTTTCAGTCTACCAGTCCCCTTCGGGTGCTGAAGGCGGTCCCGGGGCCCAGCGCCCTGTTCCGCGCTGGGCAGGGAGCGCCCCGGTTCACATGTTGCGCCGGTACTGCCCACCCACGGCAAACAGCGCGCTGGTGATCTGGCCGAGCGAGCACACCCGCACCGCGTCCATCAGCACCTCGAACACGTTCTTGTTCTCGATCACGGCCTGCTGCAGGCGCTGCAGCATGGCCGGGGCTTCGGCCGCGTGGCGGGTGTGGAAGTCGGCCAGGCGCTGCAGCTGGCTCTGCTTCTCTTCTTCGGTCGAGCGGGCCAGCTCCAGCTTGTCCATGGGCGCGTCGCCATGCGGATTGCGGAAGGTGTTCACGCCCACGATCGGGTACTCGCCCGTGTGCTTGAGCATCTCGTAGTGCATGGACTCGTCCTGGATCTTGCCGCGCTGGTAGCCGGTTTCCATCGCGCCCAGCACGCCGCCACGCTCGGCGATCTTCTCGAACTCGGCCAGCACCATTTCTTCCACCAGCTCGGTGAGCTCGTCGATGATGAAGGCGCCCTGGTTCGGGTTCTCGTTCTTGGCCAGGCCCCACTCGCGGTTGATGATGAGCTGGATCGCCATCGCCCGGCGCACGCTGTCTTCGGTGGGCGTGGTGATGGCCTCGTCAAACGCGTTGGTGTGCAGGCTGTTGCAGTTGTCGTAGATGGCGATCAGCGCCTGCAGCGTGGTGCGGATGTCGTTGAACTGGATTTCCTGCGCGTGCAGCGAGCGGCCGCTGGTCTGGACGTGGTACTTCAGCTTCTGGCTGCGCTCGTTGGCGCCGTAGCGCTCTTTCATCGCCACGGCCCAGATGCGGCGCGCCACCCGGCCCAGCACCGTGTACTCCGGGTCCATGCCGTTGCTGAAGAAGAAGCTCAGGTTGGGCGCGAAGTCGTCGATGTGCATCCCCCGCGCCAGGTAGGCCTCCACGAAGGTGAAGCCGTTGGAGAGCGTGAAGGCCAGCTGGCTGATCGGGTTGGCGCCGGCTTCGGCGATGTGGTAACCGCTGATGGACACGCTGTAGAAGTTGCGCACGTCGTGGTGCACGAACCATTCGGCAATGTCACCCATCACCTTCAGCGAAAACTCGGTGCTGAAGATGCAGGTGTTCTGGCCCTGGTCTTCCTTCAGGATGTCGGCCTGCACCGTGCCGCGCACGTTGGCCAGCACCCATTC